>JALZJW010000072.1 GCA_030859565.1 Pseudomonadota bacterium | reverse complement strand
AGTTCAAGTCGTAAGCGAGGGATTCCAGCCGGTAGTCTGCCATCGCGATAGCGGTGGAATTGAAGGTATTGGTCTCCAAGATATCGGCGCCGGCCTCCAGATAAGCGCGGTGAATCGCGCCGATGATCAGCGGCTGGGTAAGCGTCAGTAGATCGTTATTTCCCTTCAAGGCGCTGGGGTGATGTGCGAAGCGTTTCCCGCGAAAGTCTTGTTCCTCGAGTCCGTAAGACTGGATCATAGTTCCCATGGCGCCATCGAGGATCAGTATGCGCTGACTCAGTGCGGATTGGAGTTGGTTTAGGCGTTGTTCTGGAGTGTAAGTGACTGCCATTGTGCTAACTCGATAAATCCAAAAAGCCCGGCTTGCGAAGGGTGCGCCGGCAAAAATCCACGATCGCCCCGAGGATCACTTGCAAGGCGTTATTGATGGCCGTCACCCCGCCTCTGGCATCCTCGGTGAGAGCGGATTCGGTCGCGCTGAAGACACGCGTGCCGAGGACCCGGTTCCTGGTCAAGTCGATGAGCTGGGCGCGGATCACGACCCGGCCCAGACTTGGCGAGATCAGGAACTCGTGATGGATCTGAACGATCTCGGTATCGATCCGCAGCTCCGCGATCGTACCGCTGGTTGCGGAGACGACCGCGTTAAAAAGTTTGGATTCTTGTAGCGCCGTCGTCAATAGGGGCTCTAACATCCGCGCCGGCTGATCGGCCCACGCGCTCTCGGCGTAGTAATCGACTTGCAGGGGATGACGCACATAAGCGATGCGCGCCCGGTCGTAACCCGGCCAAGCCTTGGGCGCCGAGACGAGCACGCTTAAGTGGTTTTCCCTCGGCTCGGCTTGCGTGTCGCTGGGCGCGGCCCTGAGCACATAGATTTGCGGCGGCTGATCGAGTGTGCGGTTGAAGACCGCACATCCGCTCAGAGCGAGCACGAGCAACACGCACGCATGCTTTACGGATATCGTCATTCGCCCGGCCCCCGGCGCACCCGCCGGCCGAACAAGAGGGCATTGGGATCACGTTCGATCGTCTCGGTCAAGCGCTGCAGATTGTCCACGAGTCGGCGCAGGTCAGTCAAAATCGGGGTGGTCTGCGCGGCGGCGCCACGCGAGAACCGCCCGAGATCGGCGCGGGTGTCGACGATCAGCTGGTCGAGATTCGTGGCCGTGCGATCGAAGGTGCCGAGCACGGAATCGATCCTTTCGGCACCCTTGCGTAGCGCGCTCAGGAGCGCCGGCAACTCCTGCGCCATGCGGGCGGCGTTGTCAAGGATGGCGCTCACGCGCACGAGGGTGGTCCCGATATCCTGGTCGCGGGTTGCGAGCCCGGTGGTGATGCGCTCTACGTTTTGCAACGTGTTGCTTAACGCGTCCTGATTTTCCTGGTTCAACAATTTTAGGATCTGCTTGGCAATCTTCTTGAATTCTTGCGCCAGCTCGGTGGCTTGCATCAGGCCGCTGGACGCGGAGGCGAGCAGCGACGGCCCGGTGCGGATCTCGGGGTAACGTTCGCCGGGACGAGCTACCAGGGGTGCAGAGTGGCGATTGCCGCCAGTCAGCTCGACAAAGGCGAGCCCGGTGATGCCGTAGACCGATAATATCGCCACCGTGTCGGCGTTAACCGGGGTGCCGGCCTCAATGTTGAGCAATAGCCGTACCCGCTCCGGGTTACCTTTGTCGAGGCTGATCTTGCGCACGAATCCAACATCGACGCCGCGGTACTTTACCGCCGCGCGGGGCGCGAGGCCGGCCACGGATTCGTACACGTACGCCACGTAGGTTTCATAGGTCTTATGATCCCCTTGGGCGCTCAGCCACACCGCGGTCCAGATCAATGCTGCGCCGAAGACGAGGACGAACAGGCCGACCAGCGTAAAGTTTACGCGCGGGTCCATGTGGAAGCTTGTGCGGCGGCCCGACCGCGCGGACCGGAAAAATAAGCGCGGACCTCGGGGTGCGGATGCGCGCTCAATTCAGCTATCGGCGCGAGAGCCACGACTTTTTTTTGCGCCAGGAACGCCACCCGATCGGTCACCCGCCAGAGGGTATCGAGATCATGCGTCACCAGCACCACGGTCAGCCCCAGGGATTCCTTGAGCTGCATGACGAGATCATCGAAGGTGCTGGCGCTCTGCGGATCCAACCCGGCGGTAGGTTCATCGAGGAATAAGATCTCCGGGTCGAGGGCTAACGCTCGAGCAACGGCCGCGCGTTTTAGCATGCCCCCGCTCAGCTCGCGCGGATACTTAAATGCCGCGCTCGCTGGGAGCCCGGCGAGGACGACCTTTAACAGCGCCAGCTGTTGCACGAGATCACGCGAGAGATCTGTATGTTCGTTTAGGACCAAGGCAACATTCTCCAACACGGTCAGGGCGCTGAACAATGCACCATGCTGAAACATCACGCCGATGCGCCGGCGCAGCTGGTCTAAGCGATTTTCGGGCAGCGCCAATACGTCGAATCCAAGGACCCGTAAGCTCCCGGAGGCCGGGCGCGTGAGCATATTGATCTCGCGGAGCAAGGTGGTTTTCCCGGAACCGCTGCCTCCCACCAGGGCAAACGTCTCGCCGCGTTGGACATCGAGGTCAATCCCGTCGTGGATGCAGACCTCTCCGAAATAGGTGCGTATATCCCGTGCTTCAATAATGTGCTTGCCAGACATCGCCATGGGTTTCAGGGAGACTATATCCCAAGCCAACTGTACAGGATTGAAAACGCGGCGTCAGCGACGATGACTAAGAAGATCGACTGAACTACGCTGACCGTGGTTTGGCGCCCGACGCTGTCGGCACTGCCCATGACGCGGAACCCTTGGAAGCACCCGACGACGGCGACGATCATTGCGAATACCGGGGCCTTGCCGATACCGAGGAGAAATGATCTGAGCGTGACTTCCCCGGGGATGCGGTCGAGAAAATCCAAGTAGCCCACGTCCAAGAGCATAGCCGCCATGACCATCCCGCCTAACACGCCGGCCGCATCGGCGACCAGCGTCAGAAGCGGTAGGGCGACCATCAGCCCGAGAATCTTCGGCAAGACGAGCAGCTCGAAGGGCGAGATACCGATGGTTTTCAAGGCATCGATCTCTTCCGTGACCTTCATCGTCCCAATCTCGGCCGTGTATGCCGACCCCGTGCGGCCGGCGATAATGATCGCCGTCATCATGGGACCGAACTCGCGGAACATCGTGAGCGTTACGAGCTCGACGATGAAGATGTTAGCGCCATAGCTTTGCAGCTGAAGTCCGCCCTGGTAAGCGATGACGATCCCAAGCAGAAAGGAGAGCAAGGCGACGATCGGGATCGCGCGCACGCCAGCACGTTCGATAGAGCTGAAGAACGCCCGCCAACGGATGCGTGAAGGTTTTCGGATGGTGCGTAGGAACGCGGCGCTCACCTCGCCGATGAACGTCAGCAAACCCCGGCTATGATCGAGGCGCTCAATAGTCTCTTGTCCTAGCCGCCCGAGGATGCCCAAAGCTTTGGGGATAGGCTCATCGTCGACGGTCTTGGTGCGGGCCTCGATCAGCTCCAAAAGCGCGCGGAACTCCTCGCGCAGACCCGTCAACTGCGCAGGCACGCCCTGCGCGGCATAGGTACGCAGCATCCGTTGCAGCAGCCAGGCCCCGTTGGTGTCGAGCGCGGTGATCCCGCTTGCGTCGAGGATCACCGGCCGCGACGCCGGCGCTGCGAAGCTTGTGTCCAAGAGCGCGAGATGGCGCATCGTCCAAGCACCAGTGAGGCGCAACTGTCCGGCTCGGAGGTCGATCTTCGCGTTCTCAGATTGCTCGGTCACGTCGTGCGCGGGCCGTTGCGATGAGGGTGTGACGGAGCGTTCAGGGCATTGGCGGCGACGGACTGTAAGCGGCGAAAATGCGAGCCCGGCGAGTATACTCGATCACATGTCCGGCACATCCAGAACTGGTTGTAAAGCCTTAATACTAGCGGAACTCGGCAATGGCTATATCCGCCGGTACAAGGGTGTAATCTCTTTGTCCTACATTGTCTCAGGCGCGGTCTCTTGGCAACAGGCGTCGGTCCGTGAATTAAAAAACCCGCAAATCTTATTACGGCGAGTTGTCCGCGTCACGCACCGTCGGGGTCGATTTTCCATACTCATTGGTGTAGGATTTAGCCCTATCGGTGTCTCGGTAAGGAACCAGAGCAATGGAACAAGCGTGTCAGGGTGCAGGGACGTCTATCGGCAAGCAAATGGCCGGCGGCGATGCAGCCGCTCAACGGCGCGGCTCCGATCGGCGGCGCCTATCCTGGTGGACCTTGACATATGGGTCTTGTTGGGGGTGCCGCGCGCGAGAGCGGCGGTACAACGGTGCGGCGGGTTACATCGACCGCTACGAGATGCCGCTGTTCGCCGTCTCGATCGGCGTCTTTATCCTAGGGTGCGTGGACGCCTGCCTAACGTTGCGTCTTCTAGCGGCAGGTGCGACCGAGGTTAATCCGCTGCTTGATGCCGTACTGCGCGCCGATACCGGGCTGTTTTTGGTCGTGAAATTCGTGCTGACAGCGATCGGTCTAGCGCTTCTAGTACTGCACAAAAATTTCACTGTTTTCTACTGCCTAAATGGGCAAATCATCCTTCAGATCATGTTCGCGATCTACGTTTGTCTTGTCGGGTATGAAGCGGCGTTGTTGTCGTTAATCGAAGCTTGAATGCAAACGGGCCGTGGGTCCCACGGCCCGTCGCCCCAGTTTCTTAGCTCGGCGAATCATGTCAATATGTCGGCGCTATCGTCTGCTCATGTGATTTCCGCTGCGCATCGCCTAAGGCTACAAAAACCTTGCCGTAGTCACTCTCAGATTCCTATTCCCCCCGTACCCATTCGTCAGCGCCCTTTAACATCGTGTCGGACGGGCTTCAATAATGTCGCCGAGCGGTTATTATTTGCGGTGCAAAATCATATGCAACGTTGAACAACGCAGTTTACTAACCACTGAAAAGGGATTTTTCTATGACGATCGAGACTGGGGCCAAACCGGGGAGAAGCTCGAAGCGACGCTAGATCAGGTTGTTGCCCTCCTTAATAAAAAAGATCTCGTCAGTGAGCTCACCTCGCGCCAGGCGACACCGCGTCACGAACTGTTACAAAGCTTATTGGTAAAGCAGCAACTGGCGGAAGTGCAGCGGCGGATCGCAAGTTCGTCCTGCGTACAATAGTATCAATCTCATTGAATAAAAGGATGTTTGGCATGCGTTATCGATCTCCCTCAATAGCCGCGATCGCGTTCGGAAAACTGGTAGCCGCGTTGTTATCTGGAATGCTGGGAACCCAGGTTGCGCATGCGGCGCTGCCTTGGTTCGGGAATGATCATCCAACCCTGGCGCCGATGCTGGAGCGGGTTACGCCCGCGGTCGTGAATATCGCCACCGAGGGTCGCGTTAAAATTCAGCAGAATCCGCTGTTCGAAGACCCTTTCTTTCGCTTCTTTTTCGGCGTTCCGAATCAACCTCGGGAACGCAAAACCCAAAGCCTCGGGTCCGGAGTCATCGTCGACGCGGGGCGCGGTTTAGTCATTACCAATGCCCACGTTATCGCTAATGCCGAGCAAATTACGGTCAAGCTGCGCGATGGCCGTAAGATCGAAGCCAAGCGGATCGGCAGCGATACGGAGACGGATGTAGCCGTGATCCAGATCCCGTCCGAGCGGTTGACGGCGCTGCCCATGGCGGATTCGGATCAGTTAAAAGTCGGTGACTTCGTGGTCGCAATCGGTAACCCCTTTGGCCTCGGGCAGACCGTAACCTCTGGGATCGTAAGCGCCCTGGGGCGCAGCGGGCTCGGTATCGAAGGATACGAAGATTTTATCCAGACGGACGCCTCGATCAATCCGGGTAACTCCGGCGGCGCGTTGGTCGACCTCGATGGCCGTTTAAACGGGATCAATACGGCGATATTCTCCGGTAGCGGCGGAAGTATCGGCATCGGGTTCGCGATCCCAATCAATATGGCGCGGCAAGTGATGGAGCAACTGGCGGATCACGGAGAGGTCCGTCGCGGGCAATTGGGTATCCAGCTCCAAGATCTGGATATTTCACTGGCCGAGGCGTTCGGTCTGGAAGATCAGCAAGGCGCGGTGATCGTGAGTGTATTGGAAGATTCGCCCGCAGCGAAGGCCGGTTTGAAAGCAGGGGATATCGTGGCCGCCGTGAACGATAGGAATGTCATTAATGCGAGTAGCGTGCGCAATATAGTCGGGTTGCTCCGCGTGGGTGAAAAGGTGCAGCTCGATGTGCTACGCAAGGGTCTGTTTGGACGCAACGAGCGGGTTGAAATTACCACGACGGTCGCAAGCCAGAGCAAGACAGGCACGAGTGGTGCCGCGCTTGAGAACCCGCGTTTAGACGGCGCTAAGTTCGGCGAGATCCCCAATGAAGCGTCCGCCTACGGTGAGGTGGAGGGTGTCATGGTGTACGAGGTAAAACAGGGGAGCCGGGCGTACCTCAGCGGTATTCGCGGAGGGGATATCATCTTATCCGTTAACCGCATTGCGGTGTCGAATGTCAACGAGTTCTACCACCTTGCGAATAAGCATAGAGGCGCGCTCCTGCTGCACGTCCTGCGTGGGGACAATGCGGCGTTTGTCGTCGTGCGGTAGTGTGTCCTCGGCTTAGTTCACCGCGGTCCAGCGGCCGCCGGTCCGCGGCGCTTTCCCTTCGATCGTCTCCGGGCAGCCATCGAGATTTACTTTAGCGGGGCTCGCCTGTAGGCGCTGCCGCCCCAGCCATCGTCTGCCATGAAGCTTGAGAGGGCAGCGACGGCAGCGCCTTGGTGCGGGTCAATTGATTACGTTATGTCCCCGGCCGCGCATGCAATTCGAGTAGGCGCGCTTGTAGTCTCCCTCGGTGTCATAAGCGTTGTGCGCGCCACTGCCGATGCCGCCCGTCGCCGCGCCAATCGCCGCCCCTGTACCCGGGCTGCCAACGGCAGCGCCGATGGCGGCCCCCGCCGCCGCGCCGATCGCGCCTCCCAGCAAGGTGCCTCTTACGGTCTCGCCACCTGTACTGCCCGCGGCCTGCTGTGCGATCTGCTTGCATTCAACAGTATCCGCCGTGATCCGTTCCGGATGGGGATCCCCGTAGGGATCAACAGTTGGCGCCCAGCCGGTTTGTGTTGCGCAGCCACTCAGTCCAATTGCCGCAATGAGAGTGCAGTGCTTGATCATGTGCATGGATGTTAACCCTCCTTTTCAGAGAAATAATAGAGTATGCGGTGCCGCTCCGAACGCAATGATAGCGGCGATATGACCTACGGCTTGAACAGGCGGCCGCCGGCTTGCGCCATACTCCCCGTGTGACCCTAACACCACACCTTGGACCGCACCGCGGGTCGAAGATTCTATGCTCAGGCGGGGTGCTTGGGGTAGTAGCCGTCCCGGAAACCCGGAGTTTCCGGCGCTGAGAGCCTGCCGCCACCGCCTTGCGCCCAACTGACCCTGGAACAGTCCGAAAATGGGGCGCATTTTCAAATGCAAGGGCATATCCTGATCGCTGTGGATGAAATCCTCAAAGCCGACGAGGACCTGACGCCATCGTTTTGCACTGTCTGAGGATGAGTGTTAAATTCCCGGAGTGTTCCTTGCCTCGGTGAGGAAATGCATTCCACGGACAATAAATCGATGAGAGTATTACCCGAGATCTGAATCGGTAGCGAGCGATGGTGGCGAGTGTCAAAGAGGGTATCCTCTCGGCGCGGGCTCAGCACCTGTTCAGGCTGCTGGTGGAACGCTATATCAGCGACGGTCAGCCGATCGGATCGCGTACGCTCGCGCGCGACGCCGGTATGGATCTGAGTCCAGCCACGATAAGAAACGTGATGGCCGATCTCGAGGATCTCGGCCTTATCCGCTCGCCCCACACTTCGGCGGGGCGGGTGCCTACGACCCGCGGCTACCGGTTTTTCGTCGATTCGCTATTGACTGTGAAAGCGGTATCTCAGCAAGAAGTAATGCGCTTGCACGCGGATTTGGGTACCGAGGACGATATCAATCGCCTGCTCGCCAAGACCTCCAACCTATTGTCGGAAGTCACCCGGCTTGCGGGCGTGGTCATGGTCCCGCGCGCCGAGCACCGGGCGTTGCGGCACGTCGAGTTCGTAAGGATGTCCGATACGCGCGTCTTGGTGATCCTCGTGATTAACAGTAACGAGGTGCACAACCGCGTGATCTGCACCGCGCGGACCTATTCGGAATCGGAATTGCAGCAAGCCTCGAACTACCTCAATCACGTCTTTGCCGGGAGAGAGTTGTTCGAGGTCCGCGATCAGCTCGTCGCCGAGATGAGCAGCGCCCAACAAGAGATGAACCGGATGATGCAAGCCGCGGTGGAAATGGCGCAAAAGGTCTTCGAGACGCCGCATGACGACTATGTGTGGGCCGGCCAAACCAATCTGATGGGCATCGAGGCCTGGGCGGATATAGCGAAGCTGCGGCAACTTTTTGAAGCCTTCAGTCAGAAGCATGAAATACTGCATCTGCTAGACCAGGCGTTAAACGCCCAAGGCGTGCAAATATTTATCGGCGACGAATCCGGATATGAGTTTCTGGATGATTGCAGTCTGGTCACTTCGACCTATTCCGCGGATGGAAGGGTGCTGGGCGTCCTCGGCATCATCGGCCCCACGCGCATGGCTTACGAGCGCGTCATCCCCATCGTCGATGTCACCGCCAAGGTTCTCGGCTTGGCCTTGAAATCCCTGAATTGAACCCCATTGTGAGAATCAATTTTATCGGGGCGGGACGCTCTCATAAAAAAAGCCCGCCGGAATTCAGCCACGTGTTTGTCCAATGAACTAAGCGAGGATGTTGCCGTGAGTGACCAAGAGGCGAATAAGAACGCCGTGCTTCAATCCGAGACGCTGGCACAGCCGGCCTCGGAATCCGCGAAAAGTATTCACCGCGATCCGGCCGCGCCGGGAGAGGAGTTGTCCATAGACACCGTACCCAGCGTCGATGCATTGCAGAGTGCGCTCGGCGAAGCGGCGCGTAAGGCCGACGAGTATCGGGACGAGCTGTTGCGAGCGAGAGCCGAGCTTGAAAACGTCATCAAACGGTCGAGCAAGGAGGTCGTCAATGCGCAAAAATACGCGCTGGAGCGGTTTGTCGCGGACCTGCTTCCGGTCAAGGATAGCCTAGACTTGGGCCGGGCCGCGTCCAATCAATCCGCGGATGTCGCGGCGATCCGCGAAGGTTTGGATCTCACCGTAAAAATGTTGGAAGCGACGCTGAGCAAGCATGGCATCAAGGCGATCGAGCCCCAAGGTGAACGCTTTAATCCGGAGTTACATCAAGCCATGACCGTGCAAGAATCGAAGGATTCGGCTCCTGGAACCGTCCTCGACGTGGTGCAAAAGGGCTATTCGCTCAACGATCGGCTGCTGCGGCCGGCGATGGTAATCGTCGCCAAAGCGCCCGACGATCGCCCGGCGCCCGGGACAAACTAGCCGGTGGCGCCAGGTTATGCCTTGAAAATCCTATCTTAGTCCCCATGTTGCCAACCAGCGAGCGGGCTCTATTCGCAATCTAAATTCGTAACTTCTGGAGATTCGGGTAATGGGAAAGATCATCGGTATCGACCTCGGTACGACTAACTCCTGCGTGGCCATCCTGGAGGGCGGAACGCCGAAGGTTGTGGAGAATAGCGAAGGTGGCCGTACAACGCCGTCCATCGTCGCGTTTACGACGGACAACGAAGTATTGGTCGGTCAATCGGCCAAGCGGCAAGCGGTGACCAATCCCCACAACACGCTCTTCGCGGTGAAGCGTCTGATTGGACGGCGCTTCACTGACGATGTCGTTAAACGCGATATGAACCTGGTGCCGTATAAGATTGTGCGCGCCGACAATGGCGATGCATGGGTCGAGGCGGGCGGGAAGAAAATGGCCCCGCCCGAGATCTCGGCGCGGGTCCTGATCAAGATGAAGAAGACCGCGGAAGACTACCTCGGCGAGGAGGTCAAGGAAGCCGTGATCACGGTCCCGGCGTATTTCAATGATTCACAGCGGCAAGCCACCAAAGATGCGGGCCGGATCGCCGGGCTCGAGGTCAAACGCATTATCAACGAGCCGACCGCCGCCGCCTTGGCCTATGGCATGGACAAGAAGCGCGGGGATGCCAAGCTCGCGGTCTACGATCTCGGGGGTGGAACCTTCGACATATCGATCATCGAGATCTCCGAGGTCGATGGCGAGCATCAGTTCGAGGTTCTCTCGACCAACGGCGATACCTTCCTCGGGGGCGAGGATTTCGATCGGCGCATCATCGATTATGTCGCCGACGAGTTCAAGAAAGAACAAGGGGTGGATCTTCGCAATGACCCCTTGGCGCTGCAACGGCTGAAAGAGGCAGCGGAGAAAGCCAAGATTGAGTTGTCCTCGAGTCAGCAGACCGACATCAATCTCCCTTATATCACGGCCGACGCCAGTGGCCCGAAGCATCTCAATCTAAAGCTGACGCGCGCCAAGCTCGAATCCTTGGTCGAGGACATCATCATGAGCACCCTCGATCCCTGCAAGACAGCGCTGAAAGATGCCGGCCTCGGTGCGGGGGACATCAACGAGGTGATCCTGGTTGGGGGTCAGACCCGCATGCCCAAGGTCCAGGAGGTGGTCAAGGCCTTGTTTGGCCGCGAGCCGCGTAAAGACGTCAATCCGGATGAAGCCGTTGCGGTGGGCGCCGCGATCCAAGCGGGTGTCTTGGGCGGAGAGGTCAAAGATGTGTTGTTGCTCGATGTCACGCCGCTGTCGCTCGGGATCGAGACCCTGGGCGGCGTCAGGACGAAATTGATCGAGAAAAATACCACGATACCGACGAAGGCGGCGCAGGTGTTTTCGACCGCCGAGGATCATCAGACGGCGGTGACGGTCCACGTGTTGCAAGGCGAACGGGACATGGCGTCCGCCAACAAATCCCTGGGCCGGTTCGATCTGACCGATATCCCGCCGGCGCCGCGCGGTATCCCGCAGATCGAAGTGACGTTCGATATCGACGCCAACGGCATTTTGAACGTGTCGGCCAAGGACAAGGCCACCGGAAAAAAGCAGTCGATCGTCATCAAGGCTTCGAGCGGTCTAGCCGAAGGGGAGATCCAAAAAATGGTGAAGGATGCCGAGGCCCATCGTGAAGAGGATCGCCGTTTCCACGAGCTGGTAAACGCTCGGAACCATGCCGATACGCTTGTCCATGCGACCACCAAGTCGTTGCACGATCTCGGCGATAAGGTATCAGCGGAGGAGAAACAAGAGATCGAAGCGGCGCTCGACGAGGTGAAACAGGCATTGAAAGGCGATGACAAAGACGCCATCGAGGCCAAGGTACAGCGTCTCTCCGGTCTGGCTGGAAAGATCGCCGAGCGGGCGTACAAGGAGGCCGGCGCCGAGCCGCAGCAGCCCCCGGTATCGGAAACTCCGGGCGGTAACGGCGCGGCCCGCGCGGACAACGTGGTGGATGCGGATTTTGAAGAGGTCAAGGAAGACCGCAAGTAACGGCCGGAGTGGGTAGTTTAGGAGATTCCGCAAGCCGCGGCATCCATGCAGTTCCCGAGCCCTCTCCGCGCTAGCGCGAGCCGGGCTTAGCTTATTTTAATAAACGAGCATGGCAAAACGCGACTACTACGAGGTCCTGTCCGTCCCGCGCAACGCGACGGAGTCGGATCTGAAAAAAGCATATCGCCGCCTGGCGATGAAACACCATCCTGATCGTAATCCCGGTGATCGAGCGGCGGAGGAGCAGTTCAAGGAGGCAAAGGAAGCCTACGAAATACTAGCCGACGCGAGAAAGCGCACGGCTTACGACCAGTTCGGGCATGCCGGAGTCGATCCTGCAGCGGCGGCGGGTGGATTCGGGGGCGCGGGTAGCTTCAGCGATATCTTCGACACCGTTTTCGGAGACATTTTCGGCGGGGGGGGCCGGGGCGGGACGCGTGTCAACCGCGGCGCGGATCTCGTTTATGACCTGGAGATGAGTTTGGAGGATGCCGTAGCCGGCGCTACGACCGAGATCGAGGTCCCGACACTCGCCCTATGCCGCACGTGTAATGGATCCGGTGCGCGTTCCGGCAGCGGAATGGTCAACTGCTCCACCTGCGGAGGCCACGGCGCGGTGCGAATGCAACAAGGATTTTTCTCGGTTCAGCAGACCTGTCCGCGTTGCCGGGGCACTGGGAAAGTGATTCGAGACCCGTGTGGCTCCTGTCACGGACACGGGCGTATCAAGCAGCATAAGACATTGGCGGTTAAAGTGCCCGCGGGCGTCGATACCGGGGATCGGATCCGTCTGTCAGGCGAAGGTGAAGCCGGCGAACACGGCGGTCCGGGGGGTGATCTCTACGTTAACATTCATGTCAAGAAGCATCGCATCTTTACGCGCGAGGGATCGGATCTCTATTGCGAAGTTCCGATCGGTTTTGTTACCGCGGCCTTGGGGGGGGATCTCGACGTACCTACGCTCAACGGCCGCGTGACGCTGAAGATCCCGGCGGAAACACAAACCGGTAACGTATTTCGCCTCAAAGGGAAAGGGGTCAAATCCGTGCGTGAGCGCGAGACGGGCGATCTTCACTGCCGGGTCGCGATTGAAACCCCGGTGCATCTTAATTCGGAACAAAAAGATCTGTTGCGCGCTTTCGCGGGCACGATGAAAACCGGGCGCCATAGCCCGCAGGAAAGCTCGTGGCTCGACGGGGTGAAGCGGTTTTTTGACGAGATGAAACTTTGAGCGCGGTTGCTCCGATCCGGGTGGCGGTGGCGGGTGCCGCGGGGCGCATGGGCCGGACCCTGATCGAGGCCTGCCGCGACGCGCCGGATATTGAGCTTTGCGCCGCGCTCGAATGCGCGGGATCGCCCTATCTAGGACAGGATGCGGGGATCGTGGCGCGGGGCCCGGGGATCGGGATCCCGATCACCCCACAATTGGAGGAAGTCTTGAACACATTCGATGTGCTGGTCGAATTCACCGTGCCTGGTGCGACCCGCCATCACCTCTCGCTCTGCCGCGCCGCCCGGCGGCGCATGGTGATCGGGACCACGGGCATCCCCGATGCAGACTTGGCGGCGATTCGAGAGGCCGCTCATGACTGCGCCATCGTGTTTGCCTCCAACATGAGCGTGGGCGTGAATTTGTGTTTTAAGCTCCTAGAGACGGCCGCGCGCGCGCTGGGACCGGACTATGATGTCGAGATCGTCGAGGCGCACCACCGGCATAAAGCCGATGCTCCCTCGGGCACGGCGCTCAAGATGGGCGAGATCGTGGCGCGAGGCTTGAATCGCAATCTTGCCCGATGCGCGGTCTACGACCGCCGTAGTGCGGCCGGACCGCGTCCCGCAGAGGCCATCGGATTCGCGAGCATTCGCGCGAGCGATATCGTCGGTGAGCACACGGTGCTGTTCGCCGGCGCTGGGGAGCGCGTCGAGATCGTGCACAAGGCCACCGACCGCGGTGTCTTCGCGCACGGCGCCTTGCGGGCGGTGCGGTGGATCTCACGCCGTGAGCCTGGCCTATTCGACATGCAGGATGTCTTAGGTTTGCGGGCCGTCAATCCGCCCTAAACATTCATCTCCCCGCCCGCGTCCGAACACACGGTGAGATCGGGGGGCTATAGAGGCATCACGCGTTGGAATCGCTAGGCTAATTCAATACAATAGAAATCTCATTAGCGGGGGTTGCCGGCGGGTGACACCCGTTTTTCACATGCGCTGTTATAAGACGATGGAAAACGTACCTGCCCTGCTAGCCCTCGAAGACGGATCATTGTTTCATGGTGAGTCCATTGGCGTGAGTGGCCGGACGGTGGGCGAGGTCGTGTTCAACACGGCTATTACCGGCTACCAAGAAATCCTCACGGACCCGTCGTATTATCAACAGATCGTCACGCTGACCTATCCCCACATCGGCAATGTGGGGGCAAATGAGCACGATGCCGAGTCGGCTCGGGTTTACGCCGCCGGGCTGGTGATCCGCGACTTGCCGCGAACGCGCAGCAACTGGCGCGCGCAGGTGTCGCTTCAAGACTATCTTGGACAGAACCGCGTGTTAGCCATTGGCGCTATCGATACCCGCAGGCTCGTGCGCATCTTGCGTGACAAGGGCGCGCAGAATGGATGTATCGCGGCGGGGCACGGCATCGACGCGCAAGCGGCGATCGCGGCCGCGAGATCGTTTCCCGGACTTCAGGGCGCCGATCTTGCCAAGGAAGTGACGACCGCGAACCCGTACCATTGGCAAGACCCGAGTTACCGCTTCCATGACGACGAGGAACCGCGGGATGCGCTGGCGGCGGACCAGGCGCGGTATCAGATCATCGCCTACGATTACGGCGTCAAGCAAAACATCCTCCGACTGCTTACCGATCGCGGATGCCGTATAACGGTGGTGCCGGCTCAGACCCCCGCGAGCCGGGTATTCAGCACGAAGCCCGACGGTGTTTTTCTTTCCAACGGCCCGGGCGATCCCGAGGCGTGTGATTACGCCATTCGCGCAATTCGCGAGATCGTGGATGCGGGCGTTCCGGTATTCGGGATCTGTCTCGGCCATCAGTTGCTGGCATTAGCTTGCGGAGGCCGCACCGTGAAAATGAAATTCGGGCATCACGGCGCCAATCATCCGGTGCAAGATCTGACGACCGGCAAAGTCATGATCACCAGCCAAAACCACGGGTTTACCGTGGATTCGGAGCGCTTACCGCCGGCGTTGCGGATCACCCACCGATCCTTGTTCGACGGAACGATTCAAGGGATCCGGCATGCCTCTCAACCCGCCTTTGGCTTTCAGGGCCATCCGGAGGCGAGCCCCGGTCCCCATGACGTGCGGACGCTCTTTGACCGTTTTATTGATCTCATGGCTCAGCGTTAGCTTAAAGCACGTCGGAGATGAGCTTGAGACTATCGCCACACCCTGCCTTCTGCGTGCAGGCGCAGCCTTGATGCCGAAACGCGCCGACCTTGAAAGCATTTTGATCATCGGCGCCGGCCCCATTGTGATCGGCCAGGCCTGTGAATTTGATTACTCGGGGACCCAGGCCTGCAAGGCGCTTCGGGCCGACGGCTATCGCGTCGTGCTGGTCAATTCCAACCCCGCCACCATCATGACCGATCCGGAGACGGCGGACGCAACCTATATCGAACCCGTACGCTGGCAGACGGTGGCGCGCATCATCGAACGCGAGCGGCCGGACGCCTTGTTGCCGACCATGGGCGGTCAAACCGCCCTCAACTGCGCGCTCGATCTCGCGCGCGAAGGGGTGCTCGAAGCATTTGGCGTGGAGCTGATTGGAGCGTCCCGCGATGCGATCGATAAGGCCGAGGATCGCGAGCGCTTCCGCGAGGCAATGCATCGCATAGGATTGAGAACACCGCGATCCGCGATCGCGCATAGTTTGGAAGAAGCTTTCCAGGTTCAAGCGAGCATTGGCTTTCCCGTCATCATCCGGCCCTCGTTCACGCTCGGCGGCACCGGAGGTGGCATCGCGTTCAATCGCGAAGAATTCACCGAGATTTGCGAACGCGGCTTGGATTCCTCTCCGACCCGCGAGATCCTGCTCGAGGAATCGGTGCTCGGATGGAAAGAGTTCGAAATGGAGGTGGTCCGGGACCGGAAGGATAACTGCATCATCGTCTGCTCCATCGAGAATCTCGACCCGATGGGAATTCATACCGGCGATTCCATCACCGTCGCACCCGCGCAGACACTCACCGACAAGGAATACCAGCGGATGCGGAACGCGGCGATCGCGGTGTTGCGCGAGATCGGTGTCGATACCGGCGGCTCCAACGTGCAGTTTGCCGTGAACCCGAAGGACGGTGCGATGGTCGTGATCGAGATGAACCCGCGGGTGTCGCGGTCCTCGGCCTTAGCCTCCAAGGCCACCGGATTTCCCATTGCAAAAGTCGCCGCGAAGCTCGCCGTCGGGTATACGCTCGATGAGTTGGCCAATGACATCACCGGCGGGGCCATACCCGCTTCGTTCGAGCCGGCCATCGATTATGTCGTGACCAAGATCCCGCGCTTTGCATTCGAGAAATTTCCGCAGGCCAATTGCCGCCTCACGACGCAGATGAAGTCGGTCGGGGAGGTGATGGCCATGGGACGCAGCTTTCAGGAATCATTGCAAAAGGCCATCCGCGGGTTGGAAACCGGCCGCACCGGCTTCAACGAGTGCCTCGACCCAACTAGCCCGGACGCGCAGGAGGTGCTCCGCTACGAGCTCTCGGTGGCGGGTTGCGACCGGCTCTGGTATGTCGGGGATGCCTTCCGCATGGGGCTGGGGATCGCCGATGTCCATGATCTCACTCGCATCGATCCGTGGTTTCTGGCGGAGATCGAGGATGTCGTGCGGGAAGAGGGGATCGTACGTGAGCAACACCTCGCCGCGCTCGATGCGGCCAGGTTGCGAATGCTCAAGCGCAAGGGGTTCTCGGATGCCCGCCTGGCCGATGTCCTTGGCGCTCGCGAGGAGCAGATCCGTGCGCTGCGCGACCGCTATGGCATCCGCCCCGTGTATAAGCGGGTCGATTCTTGCGCGGGCGAGTTTCGCGCCACGACGGCCTACATGTATTCGACCTATGACGAGGAGTGCGAGGCGCGACCCACCGATCGCGACAAGATCGTCATTTTGGGCGGCGGCCCCAATCGCATCGGGCAAGGGATCGAATTCGACTATTGCTGCGTGCAAGCGGCCTTAGGCCTGCGCGAGATCGGATGCGAGACGATCATGGTAAACTGTAACCCCGAGACGGTATCGACCGATTACGATACCTCCGATCGCCTGTATTTCGAGCCGGTAACGCTGGAAGACGTGTTGGAGATCCTCGCGATCGAGAAGCCCAAGGGAGTGATCGTGCAGTACGGCGGGCAAACGCCGTTGCGGCTTGCCAAAGCGCTGGCCCAGGCGGGCGCGCCGATTATCGGCACCTCGCCGGACTCGATCGATGTGGCGGAGGACCGCGAGCGTTTCCGGCAACTGTTGCTGCGCCTCAATTTGAAGCAACCGCCGAACCGGACGGTTATCCGGACGCAAGACGCCCAGGCGAGCGCGAAGGAGATAGGTTATCCGCTGGTGGTGCGTCCATCCTACGTACTCGGCGGCCGAGCCATGGAGATCGTGTTCAACGAGGACGACCTCGAGGCCTACATGCAGCGTGCCGTGGAAGTCTCCAATGCATCTCCGGTGCTGCTCGATCGCTTCCTCGAACGCGCCATCGAGGTGGATGTGGACGCGGTCTGCGACGGCGCCGCGGTTCTCATCGGCGGGGTTATGGAACACATCGAGCAAGCAGGCGTGCATTCCGGGGATTCCGCTTGTTCGCTTCCACCACACAGTCTTTCAGCGCATGTAAAAACACGGTTGCAGGACCAAACTCGGCGGCTCGCACGCGCGCTCGGGGTCATTGGGCTCATCAACGTTCAATTTGCCATCCAAGGCGACGAGATTTACATTCTCGAAGTCAATCCCCGGGCCTCCCGCACGGTGCCGTTCGTCTCCAAAGCCACCGGCTTACCGCTCGCGCGCATGGCGGCGCAATGCATGGCGGGCCGCAGTCTTGCCGCGCAAGGGATGAGCCGCGAGCGGGTGCCGAGTTATTATTCGGTTAAGGAGGCGGTGTTTCCCTTTGTCAAGCTTCCAGGCGTCGATACCTTGCTCGGGCCGGAGATGAAATCCACGGGCGAAGTGATGGGGATCGGGCGGGATTTCGGCGAGGCGTTCGCGAAAGCGCAGCAAGCGGCCGGCATGGATTTACCGAAGCGCGGCCGGGTATTCATCAGCGTGCGCGATGGCGATAAGGAACAGGCGGTGGAGCTGGCGCGATATCTACGGCAGTTGGGCTTCGAAGTCGTCGCCACCCGCGGAACGGCGAAGGCGATCAACGCCGCGGGGGTGCCCTGCATGATGGTCAATAAGGTGCTGGAAGGACAGCCGCATATCGTGGATATGATCAAGAACGATGCGATTGATTTGGTGGTGAATACTACCGAGGGAAAGCGGGCGATTGCCGATTCAGCGACGATCCGTACTTCGGCCTTGCAGCGCAAGGTCGCATACACGACGACGATGGCGGGCGCCCTGGCGATCCTCGAGGCGATCCGGCACGGAAACGTGGAGACCGTCAATAAGCTACAGGATCTACACCAGGAGTTTCCAGCGTGAGCAGACCACCGATCACCCGTACCGGGGAGCGCAAACTTAGGGAAGAATTGCAAAAGCTTAAGAATGACGCGCGCCCGCGCATTACCCAGGCGATCGCGGAAGCGCGCGCCCACGGCGATCTCAGTGAAAACGCCGAATACCACGCCGCGCGGGAACAGCAAGGTTTTATCGAGCGCCGGATCGCGGCGATCGAAACCAAGCTCTCGCAGGCGCTGATCATCGATGTTGCGACACTCAACGCGCGTGGTAAGGTCGTCTTCGGGGCCACCGTCGAGATCATGAATTTAGGCACGGAGGAGGTCGTTACTTATCAAATCGTCGGTGAAGACGAAGCCGATATCAAGATCGGTTTGATCTCGGTGGGATCGCCGATTGCGCGTGCATTAATAAGCAAGGAGATCGGTGATACCGCGCTGGTTCAGGCCCCCGCCGGCGCCGTGGAGTACGAGATTCTGGATGTGCGCTATGAAGCGTCGCCCTGCGAGTAAACATTTCCCGAACGCGGCATGCCGCATGCGCCATGGCGAAAAGCAGTAGCAGCCACCGATGGCTCAGGGAACACGAGACCGATCCCTACGTCAAACTCGCTAAAAGGAGCGGATTTCGGTCGCGATCAGCGTTCAAGCTCCTAGAGATCAACACGCGGGATCGGTTATTACGCAAAGGCATGAAGGTGATTGATCTCGGCGCCGCGCCCGGGGGATGGAGCCAAGTCGCTGCGGAAGCGGTCACCCCGAAGGGGCAGGTTATCGCGGTCGACCTGTTACCCATGGATCCCATTCCCGGCGTGACCGTCGTCGAGGGTGATTTTTCCGCGGCGCATACCGCACAGCGCGTAATGGAAATCATTGGGTGTTCCAAGGTTGACTTGATTTTGTCGGATCTCACCCCCAACTTAAGCGGAATAAGGTCGATCGATCAGCCGCGGATCATGGCGCTTGGGGACGGGGTTTACCGTTTCGCGGAACAGGCGCTGAAACACGGAGGCGATCTCTTGATTAAGTTGTTCCACGGCGACGGTTTTGAGGCGTTCATTCAGTCCATGGGCAAGTCGTTCAAGAACTTGTTTATCCGAAAACCCGGGGCTTCCCGCGACCGATCGAATGAGGTATACCTCGTGGGGCGCTCGTTTCGTCACTAGAGACTGCGTTTTTGCGCAGCGAGCACGGCTCACCGATGAAACAGTGTCCGTCGCCGCGCCGAGATGCCTTGATTTTTAACTACCGACTTCTTACGCTCTCTTAATATTGTAATGGACGGTTTAAGCTCGACGGAGCACCGAAGTGAATGATATGGCAAAGAACTTAGTGTTGTGGGTCGTCATAGCCCTGGTCTTGATGGTCGTGTTCAATAATTTCGGGCCTCGGCAAAGCGCGGGCAATCATGTGGACTACTCGCAGTTTATCGCCGATGTAAAAAACGGAGGTGTGGATCAGGTGCTCATCGAAGAGAGTACGATCTACGGGAAGATGTCGGACGGGAACAATTTCGTTACCTACAGTCCCGAGACGGACAATGCGCCGTTGATAGGATTGTTATTGGATCATGGGGTGGAGATCGAGGCGCGGGCGCCGGAGAATCAGGGT
>JALZJW010000071.1 GCA_030859565.1 Pseudomonadota bacterium | reverse complement strand
GAACAGATGATCCGTGCTTACGTAAAGAATCAGGACGATCTCGATCGCCAAGAAGATCTGTTTAACCAATAGCCCCTTTTAGGGGCTTACCTCAAGCCACCTGCTCTGCAGGTGGTAGGGTGACTTCGCGGAGATCTTCTGCCGAAGGACCCTTGTCCTCGTGGTGACATTGATGGCAGTTGTGACACAGCACCATCTTGTTGTCATAGTCCTCGTTCTTCGGGGTCGTCGACTCCAGATGATGGATCGTCAACGAACGAAGATCCTTGTGGCCGCAGTACGCACACGAGTCCTCTGTCTCCAGGTATGCCAATTCATCTGTTCGCGGCATATCGGTCTGTTTTAGGCCCAACGTCGTGCGGCTAAGCGGCCGCGTTTCCCCAGCGGTCCGCTTGAGCCGCGTGTTGGGCAGGGGGACAGAGGCCTACTTCGGCTCGCCATGCTTCTCGAGTTCGACCGAGACCCAACGTAGTACGCGATCGTCATCGATCTTCCACGTCACTGTGCGACCCTTATCGGTAACTAGGCTCAGCGCAAACTCCTTACGTTTGATTCCCATCGTTGTCATCGCCGGCGAACTTCCTTCTTGTTCTCTTCTGATGATTCCGCCGGCCTTCAGTGTTAGACGGAAGCGCGTCACGAGCTTGTCCTTAGCATCGAGCTTGACGGGAAACGGTGTGGTGAAACCAACGGCCCATGAGCGCTCGCCTCGGCTCTTGGTATCGGTCAAAGCACGGAAGTATCCCTTCACTGGATAGGGCGTGCCACCAGTTCCACTTTCCCTGGCTTGGCCGCGGATCCCGCCTTCGAGTTCTGACTTGAGGTCGACCTCGTAGTCGACCCGACTTATCATGCCGCTAAACCCTGCGACGTTGAGCGCAACCTCGCCATTGAAGCTCAAGTGGTCAAACCAAACGGCTTCGCCACCCGGGTTGCTGAGGTGTAGTTCGATCTCAAGAGTGCGGGGATCGCCATGGTCGAGGAAGAGGACCTTCTCGATCGATGGCCCGGTCTCTCCTTCCACTCGGCTTAGCGACACCTGCAGCACAGCTTCTGAAGATACCGCGACCTGCTGGTCGTAGGTTCTATAGCCTGCCTTGTCGCCGCGGAGACGCACTAGGGTTCCTGGGGCTACACCTTGGGCTAGAGGCAGTGCGAAGAAGCCACTCGAGTCAGCCACGGCATCGAAACGCGCGACGCCACCTGCTGCTCCGACCAGAGCACCGGCGACAGGTTCCTTGGTGTTGGCATCAGTGACTATGCCCTTGAGCGTCAGCGACTCACTGGCAGTCGCCCTCTCAAGGGGCAGAGCAATAGCGATCGCTAGGACGACTATACGCACCATCATGGGACCGACCTCATCTGGATGATGACATCTGTCGCGGGGGACGATATGGTCCGGTCCACGGGTTCGAACCCTCGTTTCTGCACTCGGATTCTCACCGTTGCATCGGCGCCGAGGCCGGGATCCAGTCGGATGCTGAAGTTCCCATTGTCTTCGGTGACGTAGGACTCCGTCCGACCGGCAACCGATATCTGCGCCTGCGGGACAGGTGCGTTCGTGTCTTCCGTAACAACCCTGCCAGCGACAATCAGGTCCGAGCGGGGCTCGCTCTTCCAGGGTTGGAACTTGTATTGGCGCCACAGCGACGGATCCAATGAGCGTTACGATGGCGAGCACAATTCGAACACGAGGCATTTGCCGGGCCTCTTGCTGGGACATTGTCTTCTTCCTGTCTGCCGTTGCTGTCTCGGCTGCCCAACAAATAAGCATTTATCCGTTGTGCGCTGTCCAGCATGACGGATAAATGTCTGTTGGACTAAGCCGCGACGACAGCGGGACTGTCAATCTGGAGCAGGGCACTTTAAATAAAGGGGATTGTATTCCTGAATGGAGAGCTTGTGAAAGTTACAGAGGGATAGGACACGTGAATTAGTCGTCTGAGCAGGGTAGGCAGCCATGTTTTGGCCCGTTGGTGGGGGTGGTTTCCTGAGGATCCTTGGCTTTTCTGTGGTCAAGGCGAGCGCAGCCCCAGACCCCAGGGAGCCTGTCGAAAGATAGGCCTGTGGGGTTCCGGTTGGGCGGTGGTGTCAGTCGTCAGCCTCCCTTGTCGCGTTTCGGCGCCAGGTGAGCGGTGATCCGCAGGCGACCCTTCCGGCACAGCGGATAGGGGTAGCCGTCGAAGGGAACGGGGCGCTCGGCATCGGCGGTTGGCTCAGGCTCCCGTTGCCCGAGACCGATCGCCGCCCGGATCTCCTCGATGCGCTGGGTGCGGCAGCGGTTGGAGAGAAAGCCGAAGTGGCGGATCCGCATGAAGCCCTTGGGCAAGACATGAAGCAGGAAGCGGCGGATGAGCTCCTCGCCCGCGAGGATCTGTCAGCGGGCCTCGGCGAGGTTTATCTCCCCGATACGCTGGCACGAAAGTATCCAAACGCGGCGCGCGAATGGGCCTGGCAATATGTGTTTCCAGCGCGCTCGATTTCTACCGATCCGCGCTCCGGGAGGCGTCGCCGGCACCATGTGGACGAGAAGGCACTGCAGCGGGCCGTGAAGAACGCAGCGCTGGCGGCGGTGATTCCGAAGCCGGTGACGCCACATACCTTGCGTCATTCCTTCGCGACGCATCTGCTGCAATCGGGATACGAAATCCGCACCGTGCAGGAGTTGCTTGGACATAAGGACGTGAGCACCACCATGATCTATACTCACGTGCTCAACCGCGGCGGCCGGGGCGTGATGAGCCCGCTCGATATGACCTCCTAAAAGCCCTATCGGTCAGCTTAATAACAATAATGCCGGTATGCCAGTTGCGGTCCTGTCAACGGGATCAGAATCCGCCGGGTTCTGGGGGCAATTACTTGACAAAATGTCGATCATCATTCTCTCCGCCTGGAGCATCCCTCGCGCGCAACGAAACCGGCAAGTTGACTCGCGAGTCTCTGCTGGGACTGGTGCAGGCGTGCCGCGCGCGGTTTTCCCATGGTGCTTGAACGGGTCGTTATCATCGATCCCGGACATCCCGCGCTCCCTGGGCACTTCCCCGGTCACCCGGTGGTCCCCGGCGTGCTAATCTTGGGTGAGGTCATTAGCGCAATCCAGGCAGGATCACCCAACTCTATCGTGGGCATACCCAGGGTTAAGTTTCTCTCTCCGCTCCGCCCGGGCGAGCCGCTTTGCATCCGCATCGAACCGGCGGAGAAGGGCCGGGTAGCGTTCACCTGCATGGCCGGTGTCCGGCGCGTAGCGGCCGGCGTTATGGAGGTAGGCAGCTCCGTGGGCGAGGATGGCCCGTGAGCCTGGACTGGTTAGGGCAGCGCGAACGGAGCAACCGCCTGGCCTGCGGGTGGATCGTATGGGTAGCGCTGCGTTTTGGGCGCGCGGCCGCGCGCGCTTTGCTGTACCCCATTTGCGGGTATTATCTTCTGTTCTCGCCCCAGGCGCGCGCCTCGATCCGGGGTTTTTTATCCAGGATGCTGGCGCGCCGCATCGGTTGGCGCGATCTCTTCCGCCACTATTATTGCTTCGCTTCCACGGTCCTAGACCGGGTGTACCTTCTCCGCGGACAGTACGATCTCTTCGACATCGACCTGCGGGGCGCCGAGATCTTCACCGAATGTTTGGCGCGCGGCCAGGGCTGCCTGCTACTCGGCGCTCACCTGGGCAGCTTCGAGATCGTGCGCGCCACCGGATTTGCGGGCGGATTCGAGGTCCGGATCCTCATGCACGAGGAGAACGCCCCGATGATCCGGGATATCATGAGAGATCTGAACCCAGCGGTTGCGGAAACGGTGATCACCGCCGGCGCCCCGGACACGATGCTGAAGGTCAAGGAATGCGTGGATCGCGGCGGGATTATAGGGATACTCGGTGACCGCTCGTTCCCGGACGCGCGTATCGTGCCTTGTGTATTCTTAGGCCAGCCCGCGCGTTTCCCCGCCGGGACCATGCGGCTGGCGCACGTGCTCGGGGTTCCGGTCCTGCTGTTCTTCGGTTTATACCGGGGTGGTAACCGTTACGAAATCCACTTCGAGTGGTTCGCGGAGGAAGTGAATATCGATCGGGGGCAACGCGATCGGGATCTCCAGCGCTGGACCCAGCGCTACGTCGATCGCTTGGAACATTATTGCCGCTTGGCGCCGGATAACTGGTTCAACTTTTATGACTTTTGGGGTTAGAGTTTGTGAAAAAACCTACTACGCTCGGGATCTCGCGTTCCGGCGGTACTCGGAATCCTCATGTATTTCAATATACACTCCGGTTCCTGCGCTCCGGCGGAACGCGACCTCCCTTCGCTCGCGACGGTTTTTTCACAAACTCTGAGAAATCCTATGGCTCGGCCGCGGCTGATCCCGGCGTTGCTTCGCGCTTGCTCGCTACTAGCAGCAGAGACGGCCAACCCCGCCGGAACTGAACCTTCGGTGTGGATTCTTGAACAGCTCGCCGATCATGGTAGCAGCGCCCAGTAAGCTCATGGCGCCGCTCTGGATCAGCCGCTACACCGTGGTCACGGCGCTCGGGCACGGCCTGGATTCCACGTTTGCGGCCTTGCGCGCCGGGCGCTCGGGCTTGAGGCCTTGCGACTTCGAGGATGCCGGATTGAACACTTACATCGGCCGCGTCGAGGGATTGGAGGATCTTCCGATCACGGGGGCGGACCTTATGCCGTTCGATTGCCGTAACAACCGCTTGGCCCTGCTCGGCCTGCGGCAGGACGGTTTCGAGGAGGCCGCGCGCGCGGTCGCGCGCCGCTATGGGGCCGGGCGGATCGCGGTCATCCTCGGGACCAGTACCTCGGGGATCAATGAGACCGAGCACGCCTACCGTGATCGGGATCAGGATTCGGGCGTTTTGCCGGCGTCCTTCCTGACCCGCTATCGCTACAGCCACAACACCTTCTCTCTCGCCCACTTCGTGCGCAGCTATCTTGGACTCCGGGGTCCCGCGGCCGTGATCTCGACCGCCTGTTCCTCCAGCGCCAAGGTCTTCGCCAGCGCGGCTCGCTTCCTGGCGAGCGGGCTCTGCGATGCGGCTATCGTTGGCGGGGTGGATAGTCTCTGTCTTACGACCTTGTACGGCTTCTCCGCGCTGGACCTGAGCTCGGCCGGGCCTTGCCGCCCCTGGGACGAGGCACGCGATGGGCTGTCGCTCGGCGAAGCGGCGGGATTCGCGCTGTTGGAAAGAATTGAGCGGACCACAGACTCGGGCGCCGTCGCACTCTACGGCTATGGTGAAAGTTGCGACGGCTATCATATGTCCCACCCGCATCCCGAGGGTCTCGGCGCCATCCTGGCGATGCGCGGCGCGCTGGCGCGGGCCGGGATCAAGCCCGAGGCCATCGACTATATCAATCTGCACGGTACGGCTACCCCGACCAACGACCGTGTCGAGGACCTGGCGATAAACTCAGTCTTCGGCACAACCACACCCTGTAGCTCCACTAAGGGATGGACGGGACACACGCTGGGCGCGGCCGGGATCACCGAAGCGGTGATCGCACTGCTCTGCCTCACGCATGGATTCATACCGGCGACCCTCAACACGACACGGCCCGATCCCGCGCTCGCGAGCCGGGTGCTGATCGAGAATCAAGAGCGTCCGCTCGGACGCGTTTTGAGTAACATTTTCGGGTTCGGCGGAAATAATTGCAGCCTCATTTTCGGCGGCCTCTAATGGAAGTCTATGTGGACGGGATCGGGATCTTGGGGCCGGGCTTCGCCGGCTGGCCGGCGAGCCGCGCGGTGCTGGCGGGCGAGGCGCCTTGGCCGGGGGGCGAAACCGGGGAGCCCTCCGCGGCCATCCTCCCTCCCAATGAGCGGCGGCGGAGCAGCGCTGTCGTGCGTTGGGCCATGCATGTGGCGGAGGAGGCAATACGTCACGCGGATCAAGATCCGCGCGCCTTGGCGACGGTATTCGCTTCCTCCGGGGGCGAAACCGGGGTCCTAGACCAGATCTGCCGCAGCCTCGCCAGTCCTGAGCGGGCCCTCTCGCCGACGCTCTTTCACCATTCCGTTCACAACGCCGCGGCCGGTTACTGGGGCATCGCGACCGGGGCCCAGCGCTCATCCACCTCTTTATCCTGTTACGACAGCTCGTTTGCGAGCGGTTTGCTGGAGGCGGCAGCCTATGCGGAGCTTGAACAGGCGCCGGTACTGCTCGTGGCCTACGACTTACCCCCGCCGCCGCCGCTGTTTCCGGCGCGTCCCTTGACGGCGGGATTCGCCGTAGCCCTGGTGCTAGGCGATCGCCCTTCGCGCCGGAACCTGGCGCGCTTGAAGCTCCATCTAGAGGACGTGCCCGGCGGTGCGCCCGGCACGCTGGGCGACCCGGGGATCGAGGCGCTGCGGGGCGGAAATCCCGCGGCCCGGGCCCTGCCGCTCCTCACCGCCATCGCCCGGCGGCGGAGCACCGGTGTGCGCCTGGATTATTTCGAGGAGCAATGCCTGTCAATCGAGGTGGGCCCATGCCCGCCATGAGCCAGGCCGAGCTCAGGCATCTTCTGCCTCACGCCGGTAGTATGTGCCTATTGCACGCAATCGAGGCGTGGGATGCGCAGGGGATGAGCTGTTCGGCGATCTCCCATCACGATCCCTCGAACCCCCTCCGCCAGGCACAGCAACTGCCCGCTATTTGCGGACTGGAATACGCAGCCCAAGCCATGGCCCTGCATTGCGCCCTGACGAGCCGCAAGGCAAAACCCGCGGCCGGATATCTCGGAGGGGTACAAGACCTGCGGCTTCTGGTCCAGCGTCTGGACGCGGTGCGGGACCCGCTCCGCATCGAGGTTTTCCGGATCATCGGCGATACCTCCGCCTATTTGTACCGGTTCCAGGTCACGGCGGGTGGCAAGATCCTTTTGAACGGACGCGCCTCCGTGTTCCTGAAGCACACCGGGGAGGGTTCATGAAACGCGCCTTGGTGACGGGCGGGAGCGGTGCGATCGGCGCGGCGATTTGCCTGGAGTTGGCGCGCCAAGGGCTGCGTGTCGTCGTCCACACCCACCACCACCCGGAGACGGCGAGAAACATCGTGGAAGAGATCCTGCGGGCGGGCGGCTCGGCCAGTGTGACGCACTTCGATGTGACCGATGGCGCGGCCGCCAAGCGCGCGCTCGAGGCAATCCTGGAGAACGGACCGGTGCAGATACTGGTGAACAACGCCGGCGTGCATGACGATGCCCCGATGGCCGGCATGCGCCCGGAACAATGGCAGGACGTCATCGCCGTTTCCCTGCATGGTTTCTTCAACGTGACCCAACCCCTCTTGCTGCCCATGATCGGGACGCGTTGGGGGCGCATCATTTCCATCTCGTCGCTGGCCGGAGTCCTCGGGAACCGCGGGCAGGCCAATTACGCGGCGGCGAAGGCGGGTTTGCACGGAGCCTCTCGATCCCTGGCCCTGGAACTGGCATCGCGCGGGGTGACCGTCAATGTCGTCGCGCCCGGGATCATCGCCTCGCCGATGATCGAACGTGCCTTCAAACCCGCGCAGATCGAAGCCTTAGTGCCGATGAAACGCGCCGGCACACCCCAAGAGGTGGCCCACTTGATCGCGTTTCTGGCTTCGGAGCACGCAAGCTATATTTCCGGCCAGGTGATCGGCATTAACGGCGGTATCGGATAACAGCCTTGGATGGGGGTCCCGTCTTGAAGTATCAGGTTATTATATTTCGAGACTTGACCTATTCCCTAACGGAGATCTGATATGCCTTCTTTCGACGTGGTGTCCGAAATCGATGGTCACGAACTCACCAATGCCGTGGATCAAGCGAGCCGCGAGCTTTGGCTGCGCTTCGACTTCAAAGGCACGAAGGCAAACTATGCGCTGGACGACAGGACGGTGACCCTAACCGCGGAGTCGGAATTTCAGCTCAAGCAAATGCTCGAAATTTTGAAACTGAAAATCACCAAGCGCGGCATCGACATTGCCTGCCTCGAAGTCAAGGATCCGGAAGTAAACATTGCCGCGGCGAAGCAGGTGGTGATCCTCCGCCACGGCATCGATACCGAGGCGGGGAAGAAGGTGGCCAAGCTTCTCAAAGAGGCCAAGCTCAAGGTCCAAGCTCAGATCCAAGGCGAGAAGGTGCGCGTTACGGGCAAGCAACGCGACCATTTACAAGAAGCAATCGCGTTTCTGCGCAAGGCGAAACTCGACCTGCCCTTGCAGTTCAATAATTTTCGCGACTAGCGTCGTCGCCCGCCTGGCTGATACCACCGGTACAAGACGATACCGCCGCCGACCATGCCGCCCAGGTGCGCGAAATGCGCGACGCCGGCTTGAGTGCCGGTGACTCCCAAATACAACTCGATCGCCGCATAGCTCGTGGCGAACAGCCATGCGGGCATTGGGATCGGCGGAATCAGCGGCACTACTTTGCGTTTCGGGAAGAACACCGCGAAGGCAAGCAATAGACCGAACACCCCGCCTGAGGCGCCAACCGTCGGAGCGGGTGATAAGCCTAGCCAACCGGGAACGAACAACTGCGCGATTGCGGCCGCGATCACGGATGAAAAGTACAGTGTGAGAAAGCGGCGCGGTCCTTGGGTTTGTTCGATTTCATGACCGAATATCCAAAGCCCCAACATATTAAACGCGAGATGCGGCACGCTGCCGTGGAGAAACGCTTGGGTGATGAGTTGCCACGGCTGGAACAGCGATTGACCACCGATCGGCTGAAGCGGCCAGAGCGCAAAATTCAGCGCAATCGTGTTGCCTACGGCGTTTTGCATGAGGTAGACGATGACATTGAGACCGATGAGCGTTTTGACGACGGATAAATTCATGCGACGGCGAGCGGGTGGTTCCTTAAAGTGTTCGAGGCGCTAGTCTAGCGCGCCACGAAAGCCCTATTCCTCGATCGTGCGACGGTCAACGACGACGACCCGGACCCAACAAGGCTGCGGGCCGCCATGCCTGATCGCACGCTCTACGAAATGACGACAGACGCGCAAACTCCAGAACAAAGGATAGGAAATTCAACACGATTTCGCAACGGGCAGAGCTTCAGTCCGACCTGCTGTGCGACGATTGGGTCCGATTAAGTTTGTAAGTTCGGGGTCGAGTTCAGGATAAAAGCCAATTAACTTGCAGGAATTTTTACCCTGACGCCGAACTCTGCCGCCGTTCGTGCTTGCCGCGGATCAGAATCGGGTAACGGCCGTTGGTATCAACCCATATGCGTTTGAGCTTGCGCGAAGTTACTTCCGGCTCTCACCGCAGGTGGTGTGCGTTCTTGATGATGCGGGGCATTACCTTGAAACCGCCACCCAGTGTTTGATGCAATTGCCTTGGGGCGCGCGATCAAGCATCATGCCTGTGAATGACGTCATCGCCGATCGGCGTCCTAATTACTATGAGACGATGTATGGGTCGGGGCCATTAGCGGTTCGAAAGAACTTTTGTGAGGCCCCTTGTTGTATCCCGGCGGATTGCGATCTCATGCGGCGCGTCTACATGCAGGATTCCTTGACATCCTCACGCTAAGTCCTGAAAATCTCCCGCCGTTTCCGTAGCACACGCGGCGCATCGCGGGCATACACGCAGCGATTTGGCTATGTAGCTCAGCCGGTTAGAGCGCGGCACTCATAATGCTGAGGTCGGTGGTTCGAGTCCACCCATAGCCACCAATATAAACAATAAGTTAGAGTAACAAACTGCGCTCCTGTAAGTTGGCGCTGCTATAGCTAATGCCGTCCTAATGCGGGCTGCCGCAACCGCGCGGCGGAAGAGGGTTCCCGGCGGTCCCTAACTTCGCTTGATGCCGGGATCCATCGTCCTTCCCCCCATGGCGGGTAAGAGCGCCCCTATAAGGACGTCGAAGCCGGCGGCGGCGGGGCCGGTCGGCACGACTGCCACCGGCGTGGCTCTGGACCAACTCTTCGACAGATGGTTGTCCGCGACCTTCGTTGACATTCGACGGAATCGGCTCGTCCTACTACAGGAGGCCGATGGCAACCGGGTAGCAGTGCTCGATCGCATTCTGGCTGTCCTGCGCGATCATTGCGTCGATCCAAACGTTACTGCTAAGCGCCTCACCGAACTCGGTGCGCCCGCGACTGCGAAGCTCGTTCGAGAGCATCTTCCGTCGTCAAAGAGGGCACGATCTGGCGACGTTGGCTAGATCCTCGCGACAGAGTATGCCGAACGGAAGCTGGCTTTCGTCGTCCCTGCGCGGCGCCTTTCCGAAATCTTCTCGACGCCGTTCGCAAAGCTGCTAAAGAAACCGGCGCCAGCGTCAAGCTCGCCCACAGGAAGGACGAGGACGCCGGCGAGGCGTTGTCTGTTGAAGTGTTGGGGCAGCAACGAGGAAGCGCTCCACGCCTTGCAGTCGTGGGAAGCCAATGTCCTTGGTGGCACTGCGTGGCTCTGGGCGCGGCCGGAGTTCGCCAAGACCGTGGACGTCCTCTTCGTTGACGAGGCCGGTCAAATGTCACTGGCCAATGTCCACCGGCGTCCGCGTCGGGACGGTGGACAAGTTCCAGGGACAGGAGGCGCCCGTCGTCATCTCCTCCATGGCCACGTCGCGGCCCGAAGATGCCGCGGGGCATGGAGTTCCTGTACAGCCTCAATCGTCTGAACGTTGCTACGTCACGCGCCAGATGCGCCGCCATCCTGGTTGCCAGTCCACTCCTCTTTGAACCAGAGTGCCGTACGCCGCGGCAGATGAAGTTGGCCAACGCACTGTGTCGCTATCGAGAATTGGCGCAAGCGGTAAGCTGCTTGAGGCCAAGTGTCACTTCCACTACGTCAAGCACTCAATAGCCACGCATCTACTGGCTGTCGCCGCGGACCCGCGCTTCGTGGAGGACTGGCTTTGGTGAAGGCTAGGATTGAAGAAGCGGGTTTACCGGGATGACCGATACGCCTTCCCAGAATGGCGGATATCCGAACAAGTTTGTTGAATTTGTGCGTAGATACAGCACCGCTGCCTCTGCCTATTTAGTCAATAAGATCAGTGCATTGTGCGCATCGTCGATGGTGACATTGAACCTTTCGAGAAAGCTCATCCCGAGGAGCATGGTGCTGCCCAGACGGTCGTCCGATATGAAAGTAACCTTGACGTCGTTTACCGAAATCTCTCCTAGGCGAACTGACGTCAGGACCCCGAGCTTGGCTGCTACCCGGTCGCTTGCCGTCTGCGCAACCCCGTCTTCGAGATCTCCAGGTTGGAAGCCGAGTTGCGTACTCATGGAGGCCGGTAGCACAACGGTCGAGGCGCCCGTATCGACCAATAGAGCCACATCGCGACCCTGGTTGTTCGGTCCGATGATGAAGGCCTGTACCTGGTGATGAGCACCCACACGCGTGCTCGCTACATAAGGGCTGATGTAGCGCTTGTCAGGTGGCTGTTTGAGGCTGGTGATGATGACCTTCTCGATCTGCCCGGATGACGGTTCGACCGCCATATAGTTGTAGTCCTCCAGCAGCGACTTGAGTCGTTCTTCCAGGGTCCCTTTCACAGATCGGTACGCAGCGCCGGCGGAGATATGGTCGAGTCCAGAAATGACGACACCGGAGCTAGCCGCCAAGGCTTCCAGTTGCGCCCGGAGCGTAGTCTCGGTGCCACCCGCTGGCGACGCTGATAATATCGATAGAGACGCTATCGACACCGTGACCAAAAACAGGATCGCGGAGAATCGTTTCGGTAACTGCCGGAACACCCGCGTATTTTACCATGTATATGAACGACCGAAACTAGCGTAACCAGATCGTGACGTACACCAGTCATCTCCAGGCGTTTCCTGCCATCTCCAGTCATCTTAGCGCGGGCCGGCGCGTGCAACTTATTGATTTTACAAGTACCGTTTCAACGGCCTCTGTCCTCATAATGCTGAGGTCGGTGGTTCGACTCCACCGATAGCCACCAATATAAACAATAAGTTAGGGTAACAAACCCCGTAGAGTCAAAAAATCCATCAGATATGATCTTTCTTGCGGTCAACCGTGCCGAGTAACCATTACCCGATGATCCACCGTACAAAGCTAGGTTGCAACGAAACATACATCCGTAGCGCCCGTGGCGGACGCCACGTGATGATCCTTCTAAGGAGAGCGTAACCGTTTCCGCTCCCGCCTTTCGGCCTTCTTTCGGGCCATCTCACGGGCTCGCTCTTCTACACTAATGACCGTGTCGGGTAGCGCCTTATGGAACCGTTCCAAATACAGCGATTCGATGAATTGAGGCAGCGGCAGCTTCCATGGCTCTTGGCGATGGTTGGGCCAGGCTGCCAAATTTCTTCGGGTTCATACCCAGATCGCGTGCCATCTGTACCTGTGCGTGAGTGAGGTTGTACCTTTGGCGGGCCTCGATCCAGATCCTCAGAGCATCGGGAACTCGTGTCTTGGCCGTCTCTATGGCGATCAATTCGAATCAGAATTAAACAGGGGGGACATAGCTGTGGTCGTCATGCCATGTCCGCTTACCACTCACGCTGCCTCTCGATAACAATAGTGCAATAGACCCCCGAGTCGTTCGCGACACTGGATGGGCTTCGTATGAGAGGTCTCAGCCCTTGGAAACAACAAGACGTTACCTTTGCCTTGGTGATTGCGCTCGGTGTGGAAGTGCGTGACGTATTCCCTGAGCGCTCGGCGTAAGGACCCCTCGCCGAAAAGAATGAGCTTCGAGAGAACCTCTTCCTTGACTGATCTGATCCACCGCTCGCCGTATGCGTTGAGATTCGGACTCCGCGCGGGGAGTGTAATGGGCTTGACGTGTCCCGTGGCAATGATCACTCGAAAGGAATCGGTATATTTCGCGTCGCGATCGTGGATCAAATACCGGCACTGATTGAGGAATCCCCACCTCTCCATCGTTATGTTTGGTGCGATTTGCTTCATCCATCGTTCGTAGGGGTGCTTCGTGATCCCAGTAATCTCTACCCCCCGGCTCTCAAGGTGCAGAAGGAAAAGGACATAAAAGGTCACAAGGCCCCGGAGCGTTGGCACTTCGACGCTGAAGAGGTCGGTGCCCACGAGCACCGCTAAGTGCGCTCGGATGAACTCCGCCCACGTCGTGGTGTGTTTCCGCTTCGGGGCAGGCAGGATCCCATAACGCGCGAGCACATTGCCAACCGTCTGGTCCGAGCCTTCATAGCCTAGATTGGCCAGAGCACCCACCATGCGGTCGTAACCCCAACCCCTATTCTCCCGGGCCATGCGCACAATCAGTTGCTCTACCTCAACTTCAATTCGGGAGCGTCCCACCTCTTTCGTGACTTCGATCCATCGAATTTCTGGGCGACCAACCTACGGTACCAGCCCAGAATAGTGTCTGGCTTCGCGGCATTGGCTACCTCTTCAACGGCTTTGCGCCCTAGCCGGTGTGCAATTTCGCCAAGCGTCGCTCGTTCCCGTTGGTCAGCTGAAGACGACCTTTGATTTAATCCCGTAAGATCCGGTTCTCGGCCGCGAGATACTCATTCCGCAACAGCAGCTCCTGATCCACCTTCCCAGTGATGTAGGCAAGAATCCGTGCCCACTGCATAGTAATCCCCCCATCCTCTTCGCCTGGAGTGGGATTGTACGGCTCACCAGCTCGCCGGACAAAGGCCTTGAACTGAAAGCCCGCATCCATCGATAATTTAAGAAGCTGCAAGCCGTTGGAGTTTTTGACCCTACGGGATCCCTATATTAGGTTTGATCACTCGGTAGTAGCGTCTGCGGTAAGCTGTTCGAATATTTTTTGCGCACTACGGAGCTTCAGGGAAACATGACCCTGGGCGGGCAGGATGCGTGCGCCCCGATCTACCCGACCAGGTGAGATTATCGGTGATCTGTTTCATAAACGGGTTTTTCGGCTGGCTTGTTATGGGCCATGAAGGGCTGGCTTTAGTCCCAGGTGTTTAACGAAGGGATCGAAATCCCGGTCAGAATATAGAAGTGGAATGCCACGATCAATACAAAAAGTGGCGATTATCGTATCGGCCGTTTTCCGAACGGTGACACCTCGTTTTCGAAGCGCGCGGTAGTTCGCCGCGACTTTAAGGGCTAACGTAGCGCCAAGGAGATCATAGAGAGTCAAGCATGCCATCAACTCCTTCGCTGCCGCGAAATCAGCATCGCTTCGGAAGCCTTGCAGCACCTCGGCGAGAATCAAATCGCCAATCGCTACGGGCTCTTTCCCTAGAAGCGTGTCGAGGTAGTCGGTTTCGCGGGTAGCGCGGCCGTTGAAATAGTCGACCCACACGCTGGAGTCAACGAGGATCATTAGTCGATCCGCATGCGATCCAAATCATCTCGCCACTTGAGCTTGCCGCGGAATCCCTTAAGGCCCTCTTGCTTTTTGAGTTGAATCAGCGCCTTAAGACCTAGCTCTACGGCCTCTCGCTTAGTCCGTGCCCCAGTTGCTTTTATCGCATCGGAGATTAATTTTTCGTCAATAACAATATTGGTTCGCATTGGTGATCTCCATGTGTATACTAGCAAATAATTATACACACTTCGGAGCATTATTGGATGATATGCGGTTCTTATTAGGTAAATTGCAACGTGCAGGAGTCCTAGGATGCGGGACTCAGTGCACCCGGTGAAAATTCCATCAATGCTGGTAAAGCGGTTGCACGATTGTTCGGAATTAGAGGCCAACGACGGTTGCCAGGTACGGGAACTCCTCCATCCGAAAAACGATCCGGTGAGTCTCCCGTTTTCACTCGCGATATGCACGGCTGCCCCGGGTGCCAAGACCTACGTCCACCGATTGGCTCAAGCCGAGGTCTATTACATTCTCCGCGGACTCGGACGGGCGCACGTCGGACACGAGATCGCCGAGGTGGGTGCAGATGACGCTGTACTAATCCCCGCGGGGGAATCCCAGTGGATCGAAAACATCGGCGATGGCGATCTTGTGTTTGCCGCTATCGTCAGCGCCTTGGTGTGCGGAAGATGATATCCGCCTTTAACGCACGCTGCGGTTAATTACGCACAGCAGATAAGTTCGTCGGGTTATCGACACAGCAGATTCCAAACATGATGACCGCCGAACCCTTTGATAGCAAGCCTTGGGGCCTTTGATCTATTTGGCCGGTGAGTCCATTCTTGTTCATCGCTAACACCGTCATTGATAGACTAAACCAAACGCCAATTCAGCGGGTCACAATCGTATTGTGCTTCACTGCCCGTTCTAAATCAAGGGGCCTAGACGAATGGCAAAGGCGATTTACCTAATAAACCCGGCCTGCGATTTTCCCACCTACTTTGGCGCGGAAGTTTACGCCGCCAACGGGTTTCGGCCCGTGACACTGATGGCCGATCTTGCTGTTGTAACACTGGCCGCCATGGCGCCAAGCGACTTCGAGGTACGGCTGTGCGACGAAAATATATCGCCCGTAGATTTCGATTGTGCCCTCCAGAAGCTCCTCATCTTTCGCGGCATCGATGGACACCTGGGTCGTGAAGCCAATCTCCCCGCGGTCACGCCGAGAATTCCAATCCCGCAACGCCGCTAATAGCTCTTTTGCCCGACCGCGGTGAGCCGTGAAGTTGTCATCGGCGAGAAACACGAAGCGGTGGCCAATCCGGTAGAGCGCATCGAGCTCTCCGAGCACCTGATCAACCGGTTTGTGCCGTTGCTTGCGCCCGAGGTATTGGATCACATCACAGAATTCGCATTCGAACGGGCATCCGCGCGAGGTCTGAACCGTGTTATTCTAATGTGCGTTCAAGTTGAGGCTAACTATCCACGGCCACGCCGTTGGCTTCGCACCCGATCATGATCCTCAGCCAAGCACGGCAACCCGACACGCAACTGTGCGATCACCGCATCAAGGTGGTTGAACACCCGATTGGGAAACTCCTTCTCCCGCAGTTCATCCCATACATGCTCCTGCGGATTGAGCTCGGGTCCGTACGCCGGCAGGGGCAGTAAGCGGATATTTTCAGGCATCCCCAGATCTTTGGCGCGATGCGAACTCGCCCCATCGACGATCATCACAATGAATTCGTCGGGATGGGCGCGGCTGACTTGCCCCAGGAATTCGTCCATGCGCACGGTGTCCATCTCGGCACAGAGCATCCAATCCAGGTGGCCATGACCGCGCCCAAAGCCCAGGGCGAGCCAACGGCGGTGTCCTAGGTGCCGCCGCTGCGCGGTGAAGTCGAGCTCGTGGTTCGCCATCGGGAAATCCCGTATTGCAGCGCCATGAACCACGCCCCAAGAACGAACCAGCCGAGGCGGCGGGCAGGCCGAGGCCCGGGAGCCATGACAGGACGAGGAAGGGGAGCGACCAAAATCCGAAATAGATCAACGCGGCGCAGCTCCGCGCCGAGGCTGGCGACGAGTTCCCGCAGCGCCGTGCGCCAGCCGGCCTACGCGGGCACGGACTCGCCCCGCAGGTGCGTCTCCACGGTCTGGGCGAGACGGTCATTGAAGGGGGCGGCGATCAGGTTCGCCACCAAGCTAAAATCGAAGAAGACGGCCCCAAAGACGGCCACAGCAGCCAGTCCAGCCAGCGCAGCCACTCCGGCAGCCAGACCTGGATCACGGAGCCGAAGAGGTGGATAGCATAAGCGATCCCCACCGCGAACAGGAGGCCGTTGATTAGGAGCGGGATGAGGACGAAGCGCCGGAGGCCCGGCTTGGCGATGAGCTTGGATCCGATCCCAGCACGCGCCTTGAGGTCCCTGAGCATGACCATTACCTTACAGGTTTCCTAAATCGGCGATCGGCGGTCGTCCGCAAGAATTCAGGCCGCTTTAAGCTTTTCCTGCAAGGCACCCACATTAAGGCGAAAGATTTTGCTGGCGGCATCCATCATTTCTGGCGAGCATGCCGCCTGCTCGAAACTCTTTCTGCGCGCCAACTCGATCCAAAAGGGTGGCAAGTCGCTCATTCTATGGACCATACCCCCGGGGATGTCCCGAGCCGCATGTAGCACCCTGCCGATACGGGAAGTGCTCAATCGTATTAAACACATGGGGCAGGACTCGAGCGAGGTATATAATCGGAAGCGGCCGAGATCCCCACACGCTCGATAGGCATCTTCAAACGCGTCCATTGCAACCATCTCGGCGTGCCGATCGCTTCGATAGTAGGGGCTGAACACCTCGTTGTGCCCTTGCGCTACGATTGTTCCGCCCTCATCAACGATAACGCTTCCAACTCCGAAATTGCCTTCTATGACGGCCTGAAGCGCCAAAATACACGTGAACCACACGTACACATCATCCGCACAGTCCCCACGCGGTTGATATTCGGTTAGCCGTGTCTTCCAGGTATCCATGTCGTTCGCCTCCGTTCGAATCTTAACGAGGCGTTGCTGCCCGGCTTTCAGGATCTGCTCAGCGCTCAAGGTCATGGGATTGAGATCCTGTCACTTCGCTCGATAAAGGCCTTCGCTCGGGGGTCTCGATCACGATATTCGTACAAAACGTCGCGTTGCGAGTTATAGATTGGTCAGACGACGTAATGATCGGGACCGTTAGTTCTTGTCCCACATTACGTCGCACTGCTCCGTTGCAGCGGCGGTTAACATTTCCACTAGCGGGTAGGCTCGGTTGGCTAGGCTAACCCGTGGCGACTTCGTCTCCTCGTCGTCACCATCGGCTGCTTGGCCCTTCGCGTCGGGCGTTTCGATGGCTTTTTTTAAGCGCGCTAAGGCCGATTGGATCTGATCCGCGAGCAGGGCGCCCGGGACGGTCCCGCTATGCCCCATGAGTTTGAGTAGCGTTACCGCGACGTCGCCAAACATCGTTATCTCCCCCGAAACCTTACTGCGAAACGTGACCAACATGTGTGTCTCCGAATCCGATTCTGCGGTCAAGCGACACCGAGCATATGCGAGGGGTATCCATTATTCTATCGGATCGGCGCGAGCGTGAAGGACAACGTCGACGCGGTGCGCCATTTATCTGGGGTGCAATACCGGTTAACAACGAGGAGAGCCGATTAAAGCGCACCTGAGGCACCTCATCGTAGCCGGCCCCAGGTGAAAACGCGCCTCATCCCGTTGCTCGGCTCTGAAGCATGTGCGCGCTTGCAGCGGGCATTGCTCCGCCGGGTCCTAGCCCTTAGCAGCGGGCGATTGCGGCCCAGTGGTATTGTACGGTACGCCCAGCGCGCATAATCCATTTTTTCGCGAATGTGCACGGCGCTACGGGATGAGCTTAGTCGAGCAACGGAGGGCGGATTTAAGCGCGCGCATGCACCGCGCGCTGGCGACCACGCTGACTCACAGCCAGAGCGCGGTTCTGAGGTACCGACTGCGCGGTGTTGACGGTGAATCATCGTCAGTGAAGCCAATTCTGCCTTGGAGCACGGTTGCGACGCAGTGATCGGGCCGGCCGACTACTCTGGTCCGTCGACCTGTCATTCCTAAAACTTCGTATGCAACGAATGGACGGCCACACGGTTTAGTGCATTACGAGAAGGTGTGCATCATCGGACAAATAGGGCACTAGATCACCTTGCGGGAGTTTTGCGGGACTCAGTACGACACCGTTAGACACTGGGCGCTGTAGTGGACCGAGCGTCCTTCAGGCCGATCGCGAACCAGGCCGAAGCAACTCTCTCAAGAAACACATTTGAATAGCCTGGTACATAGCGTTATTTTTTAAGCCGATTGGGGATTGGGAATCAATTGAAAGCCAAGCTTTTGGGTCGTTTTGGTCAGATGTCTGAGGACCCGCTGACGGTATCGTTCCTCATAGTGGGCTTGCCCTTGATCGACATAGGCTTCGCCTTTCGTCAACAAGGCATAGATCAGTCTTGCCAACTTATGTGCGCAGGCGGTGACCGCGTGGGGCTTGTCCATGCGAGCAGCCAAGCGCCGGTAATAGGCGCCCAAGGCCGAACGGCTGCTACGCAAGGATGCCGCCGCCAGCTTCAGGGCTTGCGCGGCCCGATTTGCGGTCCGCTTAGAGGCACCCGACAAGACTTTTCCGCCCGATATCTTCGTTCCCGGACACAACCCCAGCCAGGAGGCGAAGTGCTTCGCGGTTTTGAAGCGCGACAGATCGGCGCCTACTTCGGCCAACACCTTGAAGGCGGTGGTGACGTCGATCCCATTGATCTGGGTCAAATCCACACCGCACAACTGAAACAGATAGGTCCGCATGTCGAACCGTGGTGCGTTTTTCGCCCGCGCCCGTCGTTTGGCTTTGCCAGGTTCTCTGCTATGGCGCGCCAAGGCCGCCAGCATGGATTCCAATTGCCGGTCGCATTCGGCCAGTTGGGCCGAATAGGCGTCATACAACGCCACCGCCTGCTTGAGCGCGAAGAGGTGTTCCTCCCGCCAGTTACCCTGCAAGGATTTGGCGATCTCCTCCTCAGTGGCCCGAATGCGGAAGTGCTTGAGCTTGGCCAACACCTGCCCGTTGCGTTCGCCTGCCAGGCACGCCCGGATGATTCTCTGACCCGTCTCTCCCACCACATCGGAGATCACCTGGGCCAACTGAATATTCATCTGTGTCAGCGCTTTCTGCATGTGCTGGACATGCCGAGACTGGTAGCTCAGCAACATCGCCCGCTGCCGGGCCACGCTCCGCAACGCGCAAATCTCCCCCTCGGACGAAAGGCCCCACTCAACAGACCGAAACTCATCAATTGCTGCAGCCACTGGCAGTCGAGCACGTCCGATTTGCGCCCCGAGACGTTCTTCACATGCCGAGCATTCACCAAATACACCGTGAACCCACGTGACTCCAACAGCTCGAACAGCGGGATCCAGTAACACCCCCGTCGACTCCATCGCCACGGTGTCCACTTCACAGGCCCTCAGCCACTCGGCCAAGCGGTTCAAGTCTTCGGTGAAGCTGGGATACTCCCGTACCGCTTGCTCGTCCCGATCCGGGGGGACCGCTACAAAATGACTGGCCGCACCCACATCGATCCCCGCGGCGTTGGGATGGGTCAATTCGAATACACGCTTGCTCACGCTCATGGCTTGCTCCATTATCAAAGGTGGAAAGGCCGCGCCGCTTCGGGAACGTCGTTAATACTCACTCTCTCAAACGGGATGTTCGGTCGCCCGAACTCACCAATGTCGCCGACGTTACCCAGGACCATGCTAACCCACGGATGCGATCACACCATTGACGCTTCGGTCTTCGGCGGCGCGGTCTTCCCACCTTACCGCAAATCCGCCCACCGTGTTTCTTCCAAACGCCTTCCGTCACGGGCGGTTATTCAGCTAA
>JALZJW010000070.1 GCA_030859565.1 Pseudomonadota bacterium | reverse complement strand
GTCGTCGCACCGCCCAGGCTCCCGACGCCCCCAGCTATCCCCGGAGGCCAGTACTCTTTCACCCTAGGAGGCCAGGCTTTACTACCTTCTTTCAGACTCATCTTTGAATTAGAAAATACTCGTTGTCTGCACCGGCCGTGCGCTGAGAGCTTGTGAAAAAATCGTCGCGAGCGAAGAGAGGTCGCGTTCCGCCGGAGCGCAGGAACCGGAGTGTATGTTGAAATACATGAGGATTCCGAGCACCGCCGGAACGCGAGATCCCGAGCGCAGCAGATTTTTTCACAAGCTCTGAGGCATGATTGAGATTGGCTGAAGCAAAGTGCTAATGAGGTCCCCTAATACTTGGAGAAGAAACAGGTGCCTCATAGCGTCACCCTGATCACCACGATTGCCGCCGGTTTGGGACTTGCCCTGATTATGGGCTTTATCGCCGCACGCCTGAAGCTGCCGGTGCTGGTCGGTTACCTGATCGCCGGCATATTGCTAGGCCCCGCGACGCCGGGTTTCGTCGCCGACATTGAGTTGTCACGTCAACTCGCCGACATCGGTGTGATGCTGCTGATGTTCGGCGTCGGCTTGCACTTTTCCTTCGATGACTTATTGGCGGTTCGCCGGATCGCCTTGCCGGGCGCAATCGTCCAAACTGCCGTTGCGACCGCGCTCGGTACCGCTGTTGCCGTCCATTGGGATTGGGGCCTGGGCGCCGGCATCGTGTTCGGTCTTGCGCTCTCGGTGGCGAGCACGGTCGTACTCCTCAGAGCGCTGGAGAATCGCGGCATGTTAGAGTCTGTCAACGGCCGCATCGCGGTCGGGTGGCTGGTGGTCGAAGACCTCGTGATGGTTCTGGTCCTGGTGTTGCTGCCACCGCTCTCGGGGTGGCTAGGCGGCGACTCAAGCGGTCTTGCCGAAGGCACCGCCGATCGGGATTTGCTGAAAACGCTTGGGTTTACGCTCGGCCAAGTCGCGGTGTTTGTCGTACTCATGCTCGTTGTCGGACGGCGCCTCTTCCCATGGTTTCTCTGGCAAGTCGCGCGCACGGGTTCGCGGGAGCTTTTTACGTTGTCCGTCGTTGCGGCCGCCGTCGGCATTGCCTATGGCTCCGCCGAACTTTTTGGCGTTTCGTTCGCACTAGGGGCCTTTTTCGCCGGAATGGTGCTGAGAGAATCGGATCTAAGCTATCGGGCGGCTGAAGAGTCCTTGCCGCTAAGGGATGCTTTTTCGGTTCTGTTCTTCGTATCGGTTGGAATGCTGTTCGATCCGGAGGTCCTGATCCGCGAGCCGCTACAGGTGTTCGTAACCGTCGCGATCATCGTCTTCGGCAAGTCCCTGGCCGCTTTTCTTCTCGTCCTCGCCTTTCGCTACCCACTCAACACGGCGCTTACGGTATCGGCGAGCTTAGCGCAGATCGGCGAGTTCTCGTTTATCCTAGCAGATCTGGGCGTTTCCCTAGGGCTACTGCCGGTGGAGGGCCAGAGCCTCATTCTGGCAGGGGCGCTGATCTCGATCGCACTCAATCCTCTGGTGTTCCGGGTGTTTGAGCCTGCGCAAACCTGGATTCGATCCCGCTCGAACCTTGCCCGCGCCCTGGAGCGGTCCGACGACCCGCTCGCAGAGCTTCCGATGACGGTCGACCAGAATCGCCTTACCGGGCATATCGTACTGGTGGGCTATGGCCGCGTGGGACGGCGGATTGGTGAAGCGCTGACCGAGCGCGGCGTGCCGTTTGTCGTAGCCGAGCAGAATCGTGAGCTTGTCGAGCAGCTACGCGAACGCGGTGTGCCGGCTGTCTCCGGGGATGCCTCCGATCCGGCGGTGCTCATTCAGGCGCATATCGCGCGGGCGGGTATTTTGGTAATCGCCACCCCGGATACGTTTCACGCCCGCCAAATGATCGAGATCGCGCACGCACTCAACCCGGCTGTCGAGACGGTCGTGCGTACTCATACCGAAGAAGAGGCAGGGCTCCTCCAAACGGAGAATGCCGGGAAGGTGTTTATGGGCGAGCACGAACTCGCACTTGGCATGACACGCTATGTGCTCGAGCGAATCCGGCCTGGAGCTGAGCAACCTATCCCGGCTTCCGTAACTCGACGTAAAAAAATCGGTAACTGATTGATTTAACGATCACGCATCCTCAGAGGTCGACACTACAGGCTGATTTCGGTGAACGCAGCGCCGTCGGGACCTCCCCCCGAAGATGCCGATTATTCTACCCGGTTGAGCTTGCTAAAACGCCACGTCTCCCAGGCGGTCCGGCATATGCTGCCGGGAAGCCAATCGGCATCCCGGCATAACCGACGGGAGCTTGCCCTGTGGCAACGGCGCTTTTAGGAGCATCAGCCGAGATGACGCCGATTGGGTAGGAAGGCGGGTAAGCCTCCCTGCCACCCACCACTCTACTTCGGTTGTGGCACGATCCTTAGATAAGGCCGCGGCGATTTCCACCCACCTGGAAACTTCTCCTTAGCTTCTGCATCGGAAACCGCCGGAACAATGATGACGTCCTCGCCCTGCTTCCAATTCACCGGCGTTGCGACTTTGTGCTTTGCCGTTAGCTGCATCGAGTCAAGCACCCGCAGCACCTCGTCGAAGTTGCGACCCGTGCTCATGGGATAGGTGATCATCAACTTGATCTTCTTGTCCGGACCGATGACAAACACGGAGCGCACCGTGGCATTATCGGCCGCCGTTCGCCCCTGTGCGCTGCCGCTGGCATTGGGGTGAATCATATCGTAAAGCTTCGCCGCCTTCAGATCGGTATCACCGATCATCGGATAGGTCACTGCATGGCCTTGAGTCTCCGCAATATCCTTGGACCATGCGGTGTGGTCGCTGACCGAATCGACGCTCAAACCGATGATCTTGCAGTTGCGCTTGTCGAACTCTGGCTTGAGGCCTGCCATATAGCCAAGCTCGGTCGTGCAGACCGGGGTAAAATCTTTCGGATGCGAGAACAGAATAGCCCAACCGTCCCCCATCCATTCGTGGAAGCGGATCGTTCCTTCCGTTGTCTCCGCCGTAAAATCTGGGGCTTCGTCGCCTATGCGTAGTGGCATGGTTTATCTCCGAGCAGCTTCGTTAATAGGTCGTGCTATCCGCTATAGGCATAACACGCATTCAAAGAAAAGCATTCCCACCCTACTTTGAGTCGGGCCTACTCGCCCAAAGTTCCCTGCGCCAAGAATATCCTAAAAACTTTAGCATTGCCCTTGAACCGACTGCAAGCATCCTAGGAATGCCCGAGGAATGCCCGGCTGCCAAGAAAGCGCCGCACCTATGTCCGGATCTTAAGTAGCGGTACACTAGAAAATTAGTGCTTCGCCTTGATCCGAACCACACCACCACTCGATCGAGCATACGGCGATGGCGATTGCGAGCAACGCAGCAGAGCGTAAAAGGCCCGGCCGGGCCGGACAGTTCGCCAAAAAACTGTTGGTGCAAGCCGGTACTTTTATCAGTCTCGCGATCGTGTGTGGCGCGCTCTGGGTCGTTTACCGCACGCTAAAAAAGATTGAGCTGGCCGAGGTTCTGGAAAACGTTCAAGCGTTACCCTGGACATCGGTATTTCTGGCGCTCGGAATTACAGCCGCCAGTTATGTGGTGGTGACGGGCTATGATGTAGTTGCCCTAAACCACATCAACCGTCCCTTGCCCTATCGGCGCGCTGCGCTTGCGGGTTTCCTCGCCAACGCTTTCGGCAGCAATCTCGGCTTCCCAATGGTCACCGGCGGCGCCATCCGCTACCGCCTGTATTCTAAAGGCGGTTTAACTGCGGTCGAGATCGCCGGGATCACGACCATGTACGCGCTGACCGTAACCTTGGGGATCGGTTTTATCCTCACGCTCTCACTGCTGTTCGGGAGCGCCGAAGCCACGGCATTTTCCCTGCCTCTCGGAGTGAAGCGCACCCTAGGCGCGGTGATGCTGGGCCTAATGGTGGTGTATCTCATCGTTTCCGCCATACGGCCGATGACGATCCGGACGCGGCACTGGTCGCTGCGGCTGCCGTCGGCCAAAACGGCCTCGGCGCAAATCGCCCTCGGCGCATTGGATCTGATGCTGATCGGCTCCGTAATCTACGTCCTGCTGCCGGTATACCCAGGAAATGACTTCTTCGGTTTTCTGGGGGTATTCGCACTCGCCTTGCTGGCAGGGGGTGTGAGTCACGTGCCGGGGGGCATCGGTGTCTTCGAGTCGGTGATGCTGGTCGGTCTACCGGAGATCCCTCCCGCGGCGCTGCTCGGCGCGATCTTGTTGTTCCGTTGCGTCTATTATCTGGCGCCCCTCGGCGTCGCCGCCATCATGCTCGCCGCTCATGAAGTGGTCGCGCAACGCGCCCAGTGGGTGCGGGCGCGGGAGTCCGCGACGGATTGGCTTGAAGTGCTCGGACCGCAAATCATGGCCGTAGTCATCATCTTCGCCGGGATGATGCTGCTTTTCTCGAGCGCCGTTCCGGCGCCGGCGGGACGCCTCGGCTTGCTAAGAGAGACGGCGCCGCTAGCGCTGGTGGAGGTTTTCCACGCGCTCGCGGGCGCCGCCGGGATCGGGCTCGTTATCCTGGCGCGCGGATTGTCCCTGCGTTTGAGCAGGGCTTATCGTTTGATCGCCGTTCTGCTCGCGCTGGGGATCGTGGCTTTTTTTCTCAAAGGCCTGATCTATGAAGGCGCGTTCATTCTCGCCCTCACGCTCCTGGTGCTATTGGCGACACATCGAGAGTTCCGGCGCGGAGGATCGCTACTCGATCAGGGTTTTCCGGCGGAGTGGGTCTCCACCGTGATGGCGATCCTCGCCGTGACCATCTGGCTCGGCATCTTTTCGTATAAACAATTCGCCTATTCCCACGGGCTCTGGTGGCAATTCCAGTATGAGGCCGAGCTTTCCAGATGCCTCCGCACCCTAGCGGTGGCCGTTGTCCTTGCCGGCGCGACGGCGTTGGCGTATCTACTGCGGGCCGATCCAGTCCCCGACCTGCCGCATACGGCGAGCGTCGAACAGATCCGCAGCGTCGTCAAGCAGGACCCGAATGCGCGCGCGAACCTCGCCTTGCTCGGCGACAAGCGCTTTCTGTTCAGCCCTTCCGGCCAGGCCTTCATCATGTACCGGGTGATGCATAAAAGCTGGGTCGCGCTCGGTGATCCCGTCGGTCCGCGGGCCGAGCACGAGAACCTGCTCTGGACGTTTCGGGATCTCTGCGATCGGTATGGGGGGTGGCCGGTTTTTTATCTCATCGATGCCGAAAGCTTGTCGCGCTATATCGATCTCGGGTTGTCGGTGCTCAAATTGGGGGATGACGCCCGCATCCCGTTAGAGCGCTTTTCGCTCCAGGGATCCGAAAGAGCGGCGCTCCGAAAAGCTTACGATCGCGTGCTTGCAGAGGGCGTTAGCTTCGAGATAGTCGGTTCGGCCAAGGTACCCGCGTTGATCCCGGAATTGAAACGCGTCTCCGAGGAGTGGCTGGTGCACACGAAGACCTCGGAGAAGAGCTTTTCCAGGGGCTATTTCGATCCCGCTTACGTGGCCAACTTCCCCTGCGCGGTCGTGCGCAAGGATAAGCGTATCGTAGCGTTTGCGATCCTGTGGGTGAGCGCCCGCAAAGAAGAACTAGCCCTGGATCTCGTTTGCTACCGGCCCGATGCCCCCGCTAGCATCATGGAATTCATGGTGACGGAGCTCATGCTGGGCGGCCGAACACGAGCGTATCGCTGGTTCAATCTCGGGATGGTGCCGATCGCGGGTTTGGAAGGCCATGCGCTCGCTCCGCTTTGGCAGCGGATCGGGCGCATGATTTATCGTCAAAGCGAGCACTTTCGGGACCATGAAAACTACCGGCGTTTCGCGGAACAACTCGGCCCCGTGTGGCGGCCCAAATACCTGGCTTTGCCGGGCGGACCCAGAACACCGCGTATTTTGCGAGACATCGGGAGCCTGATCACCGACGCGAAGGTTTAAATGCGTAATCCGTTATTCCTCTATACAGGTTTCGCGGGTTAAACCTACGTGCTCCGCGCTTGCGCCATCGAGATGGTCCTGATAATGACGCTGTACCAGCCGGCTCACGTGGACTTGATCGAATGACTTTTTGCCCAGTAATTCATTTGCATAATGCTCAAATTCGGCCTCTGCGACCGGCTTTTTGATGCCGACGAGTCGACCGATCAAATCCTTATATTCTGAAGCGTGGTCGCGGATGTTTTGGGCGATCTCCTCGATTTGGGTGGTATATGCATCCACGAGTCCCGTGTCGCCGAGTCCCTTGGCAATTTCGAGATTCTGCCGCTTGAGATCGATTTCCCGGATCTCCCGGCAAGCAAGAGATGCTTTCTCCGCCGCACCCTGAATTAAAATGAAACCGGTCTCATGCTCCTTCTGTAGCATTGCCTTCTCGTCCACAACGAAGCGAACGGGCTTGCTGAAATAAATCCCAGCCCCGACGGCTATCATAAGGGTCGCTAGAGCTGCTGCAAGCCCCCATTTCGCGGGGGTAACCTTAGTGCCGGAGGCTTGCGCCTGATAGTCATCGATGCTGGCCAAGAACTCACCGCAGTTCTGAAAGCGTTTGTCCGGCTCCTTGGCCATCGCCTTTTGAACGCATTGCGCGAGCGTTGGCGAAATCGCCGGGTTCATCGCTCTTGGATCCGGAGGGGCTAGGTTGATCTGCTGCTCCTTGACGCTAAAATCCGTGTCGCCATCGAACGGAACGGAGCCAGTGAGCATTTCATATAAAACAATTCCCGCGGAATAAATGTCGCTTCGTTGATCGATCGATCGGGGTCGTCGAATCTGCTCGGGACTCATGTACCACGCGGTTCCAACGGTGAGTCCGGTGGCGGTAAGTCGTTGGCTTCCGGCGAGGATCGCGATGCCGAAATCGGTGATCCTCGCTTTTCCGCTTTGATCGACGAGGATATTGGAAGGCTTTACGTCCCGGTGAATGACCCCTTTGCGATGCGCGAAACCTAAGCCTTCCAAAACGCCTCGAAAAATCGATAGCGCCTCGCTTTCAGGTAATGAACCCCGGGTACTAATCATCGCATCGAGGGCTTGACCATCGACGTATTCCATGACCAAGAAAAACTCACTGCTGTCCTCGAAATAGTCCGTGGCCTGAACGATAGCGGGGTGAGCCAGCATCGCCTGATTTTGTGCTTCTTGATAGAAGCGCTCGAGGAACTCGGGATCTTGCGTCAGCGCGGGCGCGAGGCTCTTCACGACGAATCGCCGCGGTAGAATGATGTGCTCAGCAAGATAGACAACTCCCATGCCCCCCTTGCCGAGCTCGGAGACAATGCGGTAATTACGGATGGTTCTTCCAATCATTGCCATCAACCCTCACGGGAGGGATCAGATCCAGGATCAAGATCCGATTTCAACGAGACGGCGCTATCGTTGCGGGCTTTCATTTTGCAGTAGCAGGGTCGCGCTCAGAATGCATCAATGATCGTACGCGTTCGATATAGTGCCCGGTGCCGGAAACCTCCCCGGGCAGAGGATGCGTGGGGGAGATCCCCTGCCCATCGTAGCGGGTGCCATCGGGAGTCGCTAGGTGTCCCGTGGTCAAGACCAGCGCCGATCCATCGCTCAACTCGAGGATGTCTTGTTTGGTTCCTTTTCCAAATGTTTGTTTTCCGATCGATACGGCCCGACGATTCTGCGTTAGCGCGGCAATGAAGACCTCTGCCGCGCTCGCCGTGGCCTCATCCTGCCAAAGGTAGATGGGAGTTTCCATATTCAGCGGAGCATTATCGCTTCGATAGTTTTTCTTGCTCGGGCCCGTTACGGAAACGATGCGCGCCCCCGCAGGCAAGAAGATCTGCGCGGAGTCAATCGCGGCATGGAGATCACCACCCCGGTTACCGCGTAGATCGAGGACAGCTGGCCGATCTTTTGCCCAGTCTGTGGCAAGCGCCGCGAGCTTGCCCTTCGTACTGCGGGTAAAGGTACGGATCCGAATCACCGGGATCGAACCGAGTTTGTGCTGGGATACCGTCTCGATGCTCGTGATCGCCCGCGTCAGGATCACCTGCCTTTCGATTCCGGCGGGAGTGACGATGACTAACGCCAACCGGCTCCCTGGCGCACCTCGAGCGAGTGAGCCGAGCGCGAGGAGCGATTTTCCCGCGACCGGGACACCCTCGATGCTCTTGAGGCGATCACGCGCGTGGATACCGGCCTTTGCCGCGGCACTCCCCGGGACGGGAAAGCAAAGAACGTTGCCTTCGGCATCCTTCTCGATCTCCATACCGATGCCGACGTAGCTGTCATCCTGCAGACGCTGAAAGTCACGGTAGTCCTCGCGGGTGAGGTAGCCGGAAGACGCATCTTTTTCTGCCAGATACGCGTTCAAGCTATCCCCGACGATCTGGGCTGTGGTTACCCTAGGAGGTAAGAATGCGGCTGTCTCTCGGATCCGTGTCACGGCCTCGATATAAACGAGCAATTCCTTGTCGGTGAGGCGGAGTGTGTGACCGGCGCTCTGGGTAGTACCTTGGGATCTGCACCCACTGATAGCGGAGAGCGAGAATGCTAAAGCAGAAAAAAAAAGATAAGCACAATGCCACGCTGTTTGCGGTAATCGGAATCTCTCATAACATAACCCCCAGATACAGAGAAAAACACGGCGCTGCTTTCTCGTCCAAGAAACGCCCGCCCAGCAAGGAGAGGCGCTTTCTGAAGCGTACCGGCACATCGCGTTAACGCAGGCCCAGTTCTAAATAAGTTTTAATTTCCTTTTTCAACGCGTCGATGCGTTTGTGTTTAGCGTCAGGGGATAACTGATCGTCGGTAGTCAGCGTGCTCACTTGATGTTGATATTTCCGTAGCGCCGCGTCCGCATGCGCCCGGTCCTGACGCTCGCGCTCGGTGTGGGCGGCCATACGGGCATTTTCTTTGCGCAAGGCCGCGAGTCGCGAGTCGAGGTCGCTTAAGCTCACCTGCTCGGTTTCAAGCTCCCGCAACAGGCGGTTTTTCTTCTCTATAAGCGCCCGGTTCTGCACTTCCAAGCCCGAGAGATGCTGCTGTTTAACCAGGACGCGGTGCTCCGCTTCGTTGGTTTCGCGGCTGAGCTGCATTAGGGCGCTTTGTTCACACCCGCCCATCGACCCGAGAACGGCGACAGATAAGCATAATCGCGCCCACATACTATACATTCATCCAGCTTGCAGCTGCGGCTAGTGGCTATCTATATGCGCTGGCTCAAGGACGCTAGCGTCGAGGTATTCGTCTTCAACTGGGCCAGTTGGCCTTCCAGCCGCGTGATTTCGATGTCCAAGGTATCCGAGGGACCTGGCTGCTGCGAGCGAAACCGCTTGAGATCGTCTAACTGTTCATTGGCGATCTGCAACTGGTTTTCAGCATCCTGGACCTTCTTGCTCATATTCTGGCGCTCGGTTACCAGTTGTTGTTGTGTGATCTGTTGGTTTTTGTATTGAGCCGCCAGCGTATTGACCTTGACCGCCGAATCGTTGATTTCGCTCGCGAGCTGCACGTTGTATTTTTGAGTGTCCTCATTGACCCCATGGGCGAAGGCGATCCGCGCGTCGAGGTCGTTTTCTTTTCCAGCGAGATCGGATCGGCGTTTAGCAATGTTATCGGCATACGAATAGCCGGCAATACTGCCCAGGAGGGCGCCGACCCCCGCGCCTATTGCGGCGCCCCGCCCGCCGCCAAATGCGGCGCCGAGACCCGCACCGATGAGCGCGCCAATGCCCGCTCCCGCGGCAGTGCCCTCGGTACGCGCCTGTTGGCCCTGGGTCGCGCACCCCGCGGCCAGAAAAGCGACCAGTACAACCGCAATCAAGCGTTTCATAAGCCCGTTCCTCCGCTACATTGCCACAAAAACGCGAATTCCGCGCTAATTAAACTCAGTATGTACGATTTTTCAGGAACGACAAGTGAAAAAAATCACAATTTTCTCGTGAAAAAGTCACAGAACATATTATTTCGACTGTGTTTATAATGACGAGTTTACGAGGACGAGGATACGGGTGTCGGGGTAGCGGGTAAGGAGGATTGAATGAGGTCGCGAATCAAAATCGGGATCGGCCTAGCGTTCCTGTGCGCTGCGTCAACCGCACAGACACCGCTTGGGCCAGGGGTCCGAATAGGACCGTTGTACGAAGACGCGCCGGGTAACGTGTCGGTGGTCGTCGAGTTGCCCTATGGCGTGACCCAACCGGCCGCCGGGAATTTTCACCTCCTCCTGGACGGGAAGCGCGATCTCGCGTTCGAAGCTGGCCAGGTCAAAAGCTTTTTGGATTCCGGCCAGGATCTGGCCGTCTTGGTGTGCATCGATGTGAGCGGGACCATGGCGGGTGCCCCGCTCAACGATATCAAACAAGCCCTGCTCGCATTCCTGCACGACCGGAAGATATTGCGTGTCGCGGTCATGGTCTTTGCCAGCGACATCAAGAGCGTTGTCGGTTTTGAAGACGACAGGGGGCATCTCACCGCGGCGCTCGGGGGCTTGAAGGCTGGGGGGCGAGCGAGCAAGACCAGGCTCTATGACGCGCTGTATCAGGCATTGGATGACTACGAGACCGCGATGACCACAGCCGCAATCCCTAAGCGAATGCGCATCATGGTGATTTCCGATGGCAAGGATGAGGGCAGTAGCGCCAGTAGCGACAGTGTCAAGATGAGGTCCAACGCCCTGGGTATCCCCATTGATGCCGTGGGCCGCGGTAAGATCGAAGATCAATATACTGAATCGCTCCGTCATTTGGCCGAGGAAAGCGGTGGTCGCTTCGCGCACGCCCAACCCGATCTGCTGAGCCTAAAGGACGCCTTAGTGCGGATATACAGAGAGCTGACGGAAACACAGACGGTGGTAGCCTACTTTAAGAATTTGCCCGCTACCGGTGAGCGTCTGACCGAGAAAGTGGACATCGATTTAGGACTGCCGAACGGCCGCTCGCTGAGCGGCTCGCTCAAGGCACGCATACCCCTACCACCGCCGGCACCGAAGCCGGACGGCTACATTGCAGTGTGGATAGCAGCGGGAGCGTTGATGCTTCTCATTGTCACGGGGATTTTCATGTACTTGCGCCGGAGCGAAGAGATGGAGCCCGATACCCCGCCTCGGCCGCAGACCGACTTCGCGCTTCCGAAAGTGCCGTTGGTTGACCCCCTTCCTCGTACGGCACCACCCGCGCCGCAGCGGCGCACACAGGTCGGCGGCTACTTTCCACCGCCCAAGCCGGGGCGGCCCGCGGCGCTGCTCGTTGGGATCGGCGGGACGGTGAATGGCAAGCAGTTTGGGATGGAAAAAGATCTGTGCCGGATCGGGGCGAGCCCGGATAATGAAGTCATTATCGGAGATGACGACTATGTGTCATCGCACCATGCCCAACTGCGTTATGAGCAGGGTGGTTTGTTGATCGCCGACCAGGGATCTCGCAATGGAACGTTTCTCAACGACAACCGTCTCGGGGACCTTCCGCTGACCGTCAATGCCGGAGATCGTGTTCGGATCGGCGATGCGACCTTCGAGATCGTGCCGGCGCCGGGCCGCTGACGCCGGGAGCGGCCAAGGGTCTCGGGCGACGGGGCGGCTTGGCGGTGAGTCACGCGAGACAGCCAGACAGGATTGGCCCGTGGATAGGGCGTTGGGGAGCTCGCCTGCGTCGCTGCTATGACGCGTTTGGACGACCACGGGAAGAGACGGGACAGGGCCCGCGATGGGAGGTTAGCGCCCGTTCGGAAACCGGTTATGTGCGTGAGGAGAACCAAGACCGCATGAGCAGGGCTCGCGTGGGCCTGGGGGAGGCTTACGTGATCGCGGACGGCATGGGTGGCCACAACGGGGGCGCGTTGGCGGCCGAGCTCACGGTAAATGGCATACAGCAGTCGCTCGCGGCGCCGCCGCCCGAGTTAACCGTCGTCGCTGCCATCACGCGAGCGTTTGATGAGGCGAATCGCATCGTGTACGAGCGAGCGGGTTCTGGCGATCCCGAAACCGATGGCATGGGCTCGACCGCCTTGCTGCTGTTGACTTCGGGTTCGCTGGCGTATGTGGCGCACGTGGGGGACAGCCGGGCCTACCTCTACCGCGGACGTGAGCTGCGTCAGTTGACGACCGACCATACACGGGTCCAGCGGATGGTGGATGCCGGAATGCTAAGCGCCGAGGAGGCGCGACATCATCCGGAGGCGAGTATTCTTGAGCGGGCGATGGGACACCGGCCGCACGTTGAGGTTGATATCGGTCCCGCACTTGAGCTAAGGGAGGGTGGCGGGATCCTCTTGTGCTCGGATGGGTTAAGCGGTTTCGTGGACGATGAGGGTATCGAGGCCGTGCTGCGCAGTGAAGCGACCGTGCAGGAGGTAGCGGACCGTTTGATTGAATTAGCGCTCGAGCGAGGGGGTCAGGACAATGTGACCGTGCAGTTCATACAATACGGTGAACGCCCCGAGGCGCATACCGACGACAACTACCGCTGGTATAGACTCGCGGCTGGCGTCCTCCGGAGTTTACGCAGGAGGGCAGTCCAGGTAAAAAATGCATGGCATCAGATCGCGAAGACTAGCGTGTAGTTTTCGCCAGCTCGGAGAATACCGCGAACCATAAAATGACTTCAGCGTTGGGTTTGAATGAGGAGAACGACATGGCAAGTACACAAGTGAGTTCAGGGCGCCTCTGCGCCGCGGGCCTTCATCCCATGGACCCGGAATGGGACAGTTGCCCCTATTGTGAAAACGCAAGACGCACCAAAGCGCGAACCGAGGCGTACCCCGGTGCCTCGGCCGCGTCGGAGGATCGCGAAACCAGGACAGGAGGCGGGTCCGCCCGAGGACGGCGGGAAACAAAAGCTATGCCCTCGGGAATATCCTCCGGCACCGGAGGCCAGGCGGGGGCGGAAGACACGCGCCGCATCCTGGGGGTCTTGGTAACTTACACCTGGCGGCCGGAGGGCCAGTTGTTCACCGTCAGAGAAGGCAAGAACTTCATCGGGGCCGGCGATATCAGCAGCGAAACGAGCCATAGGCGATGCGAGATTTTGATCGAGACCGATCCCATGCTCTCCTCAGAGCATGCCCTGATCTTATGCCGCCATGGGAGATATGATCTCATCGATCAGAAGAGCAGCAATGGAACATTCTTGGACGGAGATCTCGTGCCCATTGCAGGGACGACGTTGCAAAACTACGCGGAGATCCGGACCGGCTCGACCGTATGGACGTTCGTCATGATCGCACCGCCGGAGACTTCCGAAACTGGCGCGACTTAAAGCTGGCCGGGCGGCAGCGGGAAATAGCGCCATCGAAGGCGGTCGGCGAAGTAAGAGTACGTAGGCGGCAAGAGAGGGGATCCACATGGATACAGGTTCATCGAATGCTTGGTTGGGTTTTTTAAGCATGATAACGCCGGAACATCGCCTGACGGTTGTCATCGTCGGCGCGATTCTCCTTTTATTCATCGTATTTCTTTTCCGATCGCAGCTAGGGGGCGTGATTTCTCAGCAGGGAGGAAGAATTCGCGAGATTCGTCTTGGAAAGTTAGCGGTGAGTTTCGAAGGCGAGCTAAAGGAAGTCTTGGACGAGCGCAAACATAATCCCGGATTAGCACTCGCGACCCCTGATTTACAGCAGGGTGGATCAAAGCACGCGGATGAGGGCGCCCGAGACCTGGTTCTCGAAAGCTGGGGCCGGCTCAAACAGGTTGTCCGCGATGTGGCCGAAGCCCGCATGACTCAACCGAGCGCCTTCGGCAAGCTGGGGGAGGCGGTGGGCCTGCTCGTGGGGTTGGGGATGCTTTCGACAGACTACGCGCAGCAAATCAGGCTGCTGTATGATCTCGGGCAGAAAGTCGCCGACAGTAAGGGTAAGCTGAGCATGCAGGATGCCCACGTGTATCGGGAGCTCGTCGATACCCTCGTGGAATGGATAAGGCGTAACCTCATCAACGTGCAACCGGCAAAAGAACCGCCCGCGCCGCCGCCGCGCAGGACGCAGGTGGGCGGTTACTTTCCATCGCCAGGGCCTGGGCGAGCCGCCGCCATCCTCATAAGCGTTGCTGGACCCATGCGAGGCAAACAATTCCCGATAGACAAGGAGCTTTTTCGTATCGGAGCGAATCCGGAAAACGACCTGGTCATCCGAGGCGATGAGTTCGTATCGGGCAGCCACGCTCATCTCCGCTACAAACAGGGCGCTTTGTTTATCTCGGATCAAAAATCGCGAAACGGCACCTTTCTCAACGACAGCCGGCTGAAAGAGGCTGCGCTGACCATCAATCCCAAGGACCGGATACGCATTGGCGATTGTATCTTCGAGGTACTGCCTGCGCGCTGAGCGCGGCCTCGCGGGCGAGCGCTTTAAGCTAAATAACGAAAACGCCAAGGCGTTCTGCCGCGAACGCCCGCGCTCTGTGTTATTCTCATGCCGATATTTACGCCGTATCGTTCAGGAGAGATCGGAGCACAGATCGGAGCCCACATGTCACGCGCAGCGAGAGAATTTTTTCACCGGCATCGCCTTACGGTGGACGACTACCAGCGCATGGGGGAGGCGGGGATCTTGGATCGAAATGCCCGCGTTGAGTTGATTGCAGGGGAGATTATCGACATGGCGCCGATCGGGAGCCTGCACGCTGGGACGGTCAAACGTTTGATACGAATGCTTGAACGTACCGTTGGGGATGCGGCGGTGTTATCCGTTCAGGACCCGATCGTGTTGGGTCCCTATTCCGAGCCCGAACCCGATGTGGCGCTCCTCAAGCCGCGCGAAGATTTCTACACGACGGCGCACCCTGTACCCGATGATGTATTGCTTATCATCGAAGTCGCCGATACGACAGTGCGCTACGACCGCGAGGTGAAGGTCCCTCATACAGTGACGTCTATGTCTAACGTTGCTCGTGGTTCTCCCCAAACGCTGAAGCGTTTCGTAGCTGCCTTAGCCATAGCAGGAGCTTAAACGATCCCCGTCATATCGACAGCGCACTGCGGTAGCGCACCCGGCGCGATAAGGCCGGGCTCGGCGAGGATGCGGCATTCGAGGTAGCTACGCTCTGACGGGGCCGTGTAGATATGCAACCGACTATGTTCGAGATCGAATAACCACACCTCGGGAACGCCGTGGCGTGCGTAGAGGGGGACCTTTACATCCCGATCGTATGCGAGGGTGGTATCCGCCACTTCGACGATGAGGAGCACGTCCTCCGGGAGCGGGAGAGCAGCGGCATAGCGATCGTCACGCGGTCGAAGAAGGGCTACGTCGGGCTGAGGTTCGGATTTGCCGCCGAGACGAATCGGATTCTGTATCCACACGCGTGCTTGCGTTTCTACCGCTACCACGAACAGGCGGCTTAGTTCCGCGACCGTTGCGGCATGCTTACTTCCGATGGGCGCCATATCGATGATCTCGCCGTCGATCAGTTCAACGCGGTCGTCTTCGAGGAAAATGCCTGCCTCTCCCATGCGGTGGAACGCCTCGATGGTAAGCCGGTGCCGGCTTACGGCGTTTTCGGTAATGGCGGACACGCTAATCGCTCCTCGTTTTGGAGATACGGTGAAGGATAACAAAAAGAAGGCCTCCAAGCCCAATTCATAGACAAGCGCTTCGAGGGGCAGCCTGCGATCGCCAGGGATCTCGAGTTTTCGGGGCATCGCAACCGTTCCATGGCCGTGCACACACTCCCTTATGGAAGGCGCGTGGCGCCCCTTGCTTGCTGCAACCGTCAACGTGCAAGAGGAAGTAACCAAGCGGACGAGCTGGCTCCCCGGGACGGGCTCGAACCGCCGACCTAGTGATTAACAGTCACTTTCTAGTCAGTTTTACGGCATTTAATCCGCTTTAGCGTGCCTTTACAGAACAGTCACTTGCAACCATAATCCTTTAACAGTTATTATTCGGTTTTAACCTACATGGTAGCAAATAGGTAGAATTGCTACCCGAGTGATGACCGGGTGAAACCGTCCGGGAGGCCGTTGAAATGGACCGAGTGACGAAAGAGACAAAGCGATACCGACTGAGCCGCCGCGACGTGATCGAATCCCTGCCGGCCCAGGAAACGGGATCCCGGTACTATTACGACGCCACCCTAAAGGGTTTCGCCTTGGCCGTGGGCGCCGGCGGTTCCCGTACCTTCTACGTCTACCGAAAGGTTCAAGGCCGGCCCGAGCGCTTCAAGCTGGGCCGCTATCCCGATCTCACGCCAGAGCAAGCGCGGCGGGCCGCGGAGGATTACATCGGGCGCATAGCGCGCGGAAATAACCCGGCCGAGGAGAAGCGCTCGGTACGGGCCGAGGATAGCTTAGGAGACCTCTTCGAGCGCTACATCGAGCTGCACGCGAGGCCACGCAAGCGGACTTGGGAGACGGATACTAAGGTATTCAAACGGTATCTGCGTGGCTGGCGTGACCGGCGGCTGTCCGAGATTACCCGGCCGGAAGTGCAACGGCTGCACGCGAAGCTCGCCAAGGAGCACGGTGCCTATGCCAGCAACCGGCTGCTGGCGCTTCTGCGGACCATGTTCAACCGCGCGATCGACTGGGGTTATTCAGGGGTAAACCCGGCGGCGCGGATACGGCTCTTTCGTGAGGAGTCCCGTGACCGCTTTCTACAACCCGAGGAGATGCCGCGTTTCTTCGAGGCGCTGTCCGGCGAGCCTAGCACTTCCCGCGACTTCTTTGCGCTGGCTCTGTTGACGGGGGCTCGTTACGGCAACCTCGCGTCGATGCAGTGGGCAGATGTGTCGCTGGACCGGGAGGAATGGCGCATACCGGACACCAAAAACCGGAGCCCGCTTGTCGTGCCGCTTGGTCCCGAGGCCATGCAGATCCTTTTATCCCGGCGTCTGCACTCACAAAGCGAGTTCGTGTTTCCGGGGAGCGGAGCGACGGGGCATATCATGGAGCTTAAGGGGCCGTGGAAGCGGATCACCGAGCGGGCCGGGCTCACCGGGTTGCGCATACACGACTTGAGGCGCTCGCTTGGGAGTTGGCAAGCCCGCACTGGCGCCTCGCTTCAGATCATCGGAAAGACGCTCGGGCACAAGTCGTTGCAAGCAACGGCAATTTACTCGCGGTTGGATGTAGACCCGGTAAGGCAAGCCATGCAGAAAGCGACGGCGTCCATGTTGAACGCTGCGGGGATCAAACCACCCGCAGAATTGGTGAAGCTCAAGCGTTGAAGAATCGCCAAGCCTAGGGTAGCTCCCGAAAACGCGGCAACCTCGCCGCGCTGGCTTGGTGTCTCTTTCGAGGTGTATGCGATAGAGGTGCGCGAAATGATCCCGCCATGGCTCCCTGACTGGAAGGACGAAGCCGCCTACTCAAAACAACTAACCCCACGTGGTTGGGCGTGGGAATTCCTGCGTCGCAATCCCGAGTATCAGTCGGACTATCAAGTCTTTTCCCAACTACCCGACGCGGAGGACGGGCGTTTAACGGGAAAGTGGAAAGGCAGTCCGTGGCCGGGAGGTCGGTGTGATTATTTTTACTGTGATCCCCCGGCACTACCCGGTGAGCTATTCGAAGATTATCGAGTGCGAACCAGGAATGAATACGAGGTGATCCCGTGGGCGGATCATATAGTCGAAAAATGGGAGCTGTACCCGCCACATAACCCGGCCGACGCACGGTACGGACCCGCAAAGACTTGGTGGCTGTTCTACGCCGACGACCGCAGCGAGGAGGTACATTTTTGCCCACCAGTGTCCCGTGAGCGGGCGCTAGAGACGCATCCCGATGCCATCGACGCGGAACTGCCTATTCTATGGTGGTTCCCGAACAATTTAGAGGAGCAGGGTCTACGTGTGTGTTGGGATCGTGCCTCTTTAGAGGGCGGTTTAGAGAGCTGGCATAGCCCGCCGATCGTCTTCGATCTTCGGCGTTCCATTGAGGCTCAATTACGAGAGATCCTAAACGAGCTTAGAGAAGCCCGAGAAGTTCGCGTGACACGCGCCGCAAGGATCGAGGGAGACCACATCTACCGAACTTATCTCAGGCTGCTGGACGCCGAGCTGAGCGGCGCGAGCCGTGGCGAGATGGCCGAAATTCTCTACCCCGAAAATCCCGGCGCGGACACGGTGAGTAAAGCCCTCTCTACCGCAAAGAAGTTGCGGGACTGCGGCTACCGAGACCTGATAGCACGCCCCTGACCTTCCCCGCGCGGAAAGTTAAGGGGGGCTTATCTTTCCTTTGCGCCTTTGCTTTTCGCTGGTACTGTCCACGCCGTCTTTAACAGCCGGCGCGAGGTAATTAAATTGTCGATTAATCTTCCGTGGCCGGAAGGCCGCATGAGTGCGCGCGAGGCCGCGCCGTACATCGGTGTGACCGAGGGGACTTTAGCCGTTTGGCGCTGCACGCGGCGCTATCCCATCCCATATACCAGAATCGGCAACAAGATTTTCTATTACAGGCGTGATCTGGACGCATTTCTAGCATCGATGGTTCGCGGCGGGGCGGGGGATCGCCGCCATGCCTGACCGCATAAAAAAATGCCCTTGCCGGGGAGTAGCCGACAAGGGCGGGAGCACTGGACATCTCGGAGAAACCACCCCCCCATTCCGCCCGTTTCAGGCGACCCAGGCGACGGAGGTGACGCGTGAATAATATCACAAGCGTCCGCAATGTGCGCGGCCGGTTTCACGCCCAGCTTGCGGGCGTTGGGATGGTCGCCGAGAGCGAGACAGATGCTGCCATCCCGATCCCGGATGACGATAATCCGCCGGTGGAATCGTGTCTTACCGATCCAGAGGCTGAAAACGCGTCTGTCGGCAACGGTGCTGCGGCGCCCAACGGCATCGAGCTCGCTGAGTTTCTAAGGCGCTCCACCCGATCCCGATTCGATCTCGAGATCGATTTACTCCTCGCTCGATCCCCCCGCCCCTCGGCGTTTGAAATTCGGGATACCGCCGAACTGATTGGGATCAGCCCCGCCGCAGTGGCTGCGGAAGTTAAGCTGCGCCAGGCGGAAGACGGGGAATGGTCGGCAGGCGCCGAGGTAGTATTTCGTTGCATAGCTGCTGCAAGCGCGGCCCGTCTCATGGGTGTGGCCGGAGCGTATCGCGCGAGGGAAGGTCACTATGCTGGCCGGACATCCGGGGCTGGGGAAATCTCAGGTTGCGGTAAGCATGGCGGCGATTGTTTCAACTGGTGGTAACTGGCCGGTCGATGGAACACGCTGCGAGCGGGGGTCTGTGATTATTCTCTCGGCTGAGGATGATGCTGAAGACACAATCCGGCCGCGACTTGAAGCGGCCGGCGCGGATTTGGAGCGGGTCTACATCCTGGACGCCATCCGCGAGCATTCCAAGGACGGCACCCTAACGAGGGCATTTAACCTCGCGGTCGACATTGAGCGGCTTGGCGAGATGGCCAGGCGTGTGGGCGAGGTCGCACTTATTGAGATTGACCCCGTGACGGCCTATCTCGGGGGCGTGGATTCGCATAAAAACGCCGACGTGAGGGCACTACTCGCACCCCTCACGGCGATGGCCGCCACAAGCGGCGCGGCGGTGCTTTGCGTATCGCATTTGACCAAGGCCGGCGGGACCGATGCAATGTTAAGGGTGATGGGCTCGCTCGGGTTTATCGCCGCGGCGCGTGGATCGTACCTGGTAGCCAAAGACCAGGAAAACCCCGATCGGCGGCTGTTCCTGCCGATGAAAAATAATCTCGCCAAGGATCGGGGCGGGCTCGCGTTTCGGGTCATGGGCCGGGACCTGGGGAGCGGGATCGTGACGTCGAGCGTGGAATGGGACGCCGAGCCTGTAACCATGACGGCCGATCAGGCCCTCGCATTATCGACACCGGCGGAATGCGAAGAATCGAGGCCGAAGCTGAGCACAGCGAAGGAGTGGCTAAAGGAAATGCTGAGGGGCGGCTCTATGCTGGTAGAGGACATCAGAGAACAGGCAAGGGGGGCCGGCGTAGCATGGCGAACGCTTGAGGATGCGAAAGCCGAGCTCGGCGTTAAGTCTGAAAAGGGCGAGTTTAGCGGCAAGTGGAGTTGGGTTCTAGGCACGAACACCGCAAAGACCCCTAGCGAACACCGTGCATTGCGGCCTTCGGGTGGCGCGGCCGAGCTTGTCGCCGAAGCATGTCGGGGGATCGTAGACGTGGAAACGTTCATGAGCATGGTTGAACTCCTTCGACTTCGACGACATCGCCGCCGGAGCTATTCCTGTTGAGACCTTGCGCGCCTATAGCCAGGTGCTTCGCTACTCGGGAGCAAAACCGATG
>JALZJW010000069.1 GCA_030859565.1 Pseudomonadota bacterium | reverse complement strand
CTTCGGGGTTGGCCGCGGTTTCCGGCAGTTCTCGAACACATGTATCTTACCGGACACGGTCATCTTCTCGTTCACCTTGAGCTTGTCCGTCGACCAATTCAGGTCATACCAGTGGATAGTCCGCATGCGCAAAAACGCCTGCTGTGACTTCTCGCCGTGAGCCCGTGCATCTTCAGGGGCGCCGGCCATGGCGATGAGCAGACCTAGGAAAAGTACAGAGCGTCTTGTAGGCGATCTCACGTCTTCATTCATGCGGAAAAACAAAAATAGGAAGTCCAAGCACATGTGGGAATTCTACATGACGCATGTAGGCGACAGGAAGGGGTAAGGCGACCCATTGGCACACGGCCATTTGTCCAAGCGAGGGATTGAGGCTGCTGTACCGCGATCGGGCATAATTTTCCTAAGCATGGATGACACCCGTATCACCGCCACCCCAGCGAAAGCTGGGGTCCAGTGCGGCGCACGAAGGCTCGCCTGGATGCCGGTTTTCACCGGCATGACGGAATAGAAAACGTAGATTATGACCGTTGCCTGTACGGATGGTCGGCCAGTGTACTTTCGGGTAGCTCAAAGGCGACGTAGAGGTGGGAAGGAGGTAGATCACGGCGAGGAGCGCCGCTGTGCCGCCAAGGTGATGGTGAGCCGATACGGAGGCCACTGCTTACCAACTGACGCGCTGGTTAAACTGGTATTCTGGCTGGGGATGAGCGAGCGCGGGGTCGTGCTGCCTAGCAGTGGAGGATCTCGAAGCACCCCCCGTGCTTGTGCACCCATCTACCCACTGCGAGAGCCTCACGCGTAGGAGAGCAATTATGATCTCTTGGGTGAACGGACCACACAGCCAATCTTCGACGCCGTTTCATAGACGCCGAATTGAGCGACACCGGAACAGCTCAGGTGCGGTAGTTCCCGCCCTTTTCAAATTTTGGAGCGCATGGCGAGTTTCTTAGTCAGGAAATAAGCATCAATTGCTTGCGCAATGATAACGTCAATGCTAAGATCTACTCAAAGCCTAAGGAGTATGTCAATGCTTGATGACACTTCAGTGTTTCCGAGGTACCCGCGCAGCGTACGACCTGCGCCGGATCCCATAGGTCTGTACTTTTGGCTTGGTCGCAACGACCATCTGGAAGTGCTCAATTTCATCGCATCTGGAGAGGCAGCCTGTTTCGGTTTTGTATTTGACCCAACGCTATTGAAGCGACACCAGGATCTTCGCGAACAGGTGCTAAACCGCCGGCTCGATGCGATTCTTGATCCCAAGACTCAGCAGTCTGCAACGCCTGGCGGATACAACAACGTGCTTGGTGATCTGCCCTGGGGGGTCCGTAGACCGCATATCCCAGTCGATTTTGAGGGAAGGTCTGGAAGGCGGCTGCTAGCTGCACTGGGCGACTTCGTGCTAGAGCATGGTTTCACTCAGGTGTTGGCGCCGACGCATGTCCTACGTTCGGCCGATGATGAATGGCTGGCGACCGATCTCGAATCGACCAGACGCTTACGGGACTATCTCGACCGCAGCAATGGCAGCGAAGTCCCGATCATTTATTCACTTGCGGTAGCATACAGCGCACTCCGAGATCCTGAGCAGCGGTCAAAACTTGTAAACGTACTCCGCACAGCTCCGGCGTCAGCTGTGTGGCTCAAAGTGGATGGATTTGGGTTCGGTAGCTCAGCCTCGGCCATCCGGACCTACTTGGAAGCAGCGGCTGATTTCCACGAGCTTGGTATCCCAATTATCGCGGATCATGTAGGCGGAATGATTGGCCTTTCCTTGCTAGCATTCAACGCAACTGGTGGTCTAGCACATGGCGTAACCCTCAGCGAGCGTTTTGATACGAGCCATTGGCGCAGACCCCGCGCTGAAGGCGGTTTCGGGCCGCATCGGCGGGTGTACATTCCTCAGCTCGACCTCATGCTCAAGCCCGCCGAGGCGCGGATGCTCCTTGATACATCGTCACAAGCGAAAGCCTTATTCGGCTGTCGTGACGATAAATGCTGCCCCACGCGGCATTACCGATATGATCGAGAATCCTGCGCGCCATTTCCTCTACCAGCGGACAAAAGAAGTATCGCATCTAAGCCAGATTCCGGAACAACTTAGGGCTCAACGGTTTCTCGAACAGAATGTTAGGCCAACGACCGACCGGGCACTCGCGGCAACATAGACTGGCCGGACGAGGCGATGGCAAAGAAAACCCGGAAACACCGAAAGCGACTTGACATGCTACGAGTAGCCCTTGGCGAGTATGCAAGCAAGCGTCTGCCACGGTCGTTTGCGCAATTGCCCAGAACGCGGGCGGTTCGTGATCCCGTCCGTACCACGTTCGGTGAGCGCTCACACATCCTACACAGAGAACTAGAAAACCCATGATTTATGACGATGAACGCAATCGCACGTAAGTTGGAACTGATTGAACAAAAGGGAGCAATGCGCTCCGTGGACGTAGCGAACCTTTTGGGGACGCGGCCGGAAACTGTATCGCGCTGGAACCAGGGGAAAGCATTTCCGCGCTCCGATACACAAAAACTTCTTCTCGAATTGGAGTACATCGTCGAGCAGCTTTCGGATTTCTACGAGCCACAAGAGGCTCGACTTTGGCTGTTTTCTCGACAGAAACGGCTTGGCGGCGCAACACCAGCCGCACTCATTCAGCAAGGTAAGACGGACGAAGTGATTGCTGTCATTGACCAACTCCGAGATGGCGTATATTTATGAGGGAGAGTGATTATTGATTCATGATCTGGAGCTGCTCGATAGACTCAGTGCATTTCCACCGATAGCCTTCGATGACGAGGTTTTCCGCGCAACGCGGAGGAGCTTAGATGCGCTGACCGCTTCAACGAGCGGTGGTCGGTGGGCACCGAAGAACCGTGTCGCTGCGCTCTATACGAGTTGTAAACGCGCGGGCGCTCTCGCCGAACTCGTTTTTCAGTGGAGTCAATATACGCCCCTGCCCACCAAACCTGCCGCAGTACATCGGATTCGCCTCACAACGAAGAAAACGCTTCGTTTCCTCCGTACGGACCTGACCGAACTCGGCGTTAATTGGGATCTGTATAGCGAAGCGGGTTACACGCGGACGCAAGAAATCGGGGCGGCCGTCGCCTTTCTTGAATGCGACGGCCTGATCGCACCTTCCGCGCGTTGGGATTGTGAGAACCTGGTACTTTTTACGGATAACCACGGTGTGGCTAATGATCTCGAAGTGCTCGCCACTGAAGAAGTCGACTGGATCGCGTGGGCACGGGAGAATAAGCTCCTTCCCGTATCCGATCAGCCAGTGCGATAAAGCGATTTAGCCGATTCATCGCAGAGTCTTGGGAGACACGCTGTGCGTGTCAGGCCGGCGGGTTACGGGCTGCGCCCTTACCCACCCTACGAATTGTTGTTAACCGAGTTGCATGAGGCAAATCTTACACATCGACATGGACGCGTTTTTCGCGGCCGTGGAGCAAAAGCGGAACCCGGATCTCGCGGGTAAACCCGTCGTCATCGGTGGGCGGGGGGATCCGCGCGAACGGGGCGCCGTATCGACTGCCTCGTACGAAGCGAGAAACCACGGGATCCATTCCGCCATGCCCCTGCGCGCGGCCTTCAGGCTGTGTCCGCAGGCAGTGTTTTTAGCGGTGGATTACGAGCTGTACGCGCGCGTCTCGGCGATCATCAAGACCATACTGCGAGACTTCACCCCGCTGGTCGAAGATGCCGGGCTCGATGAGGCGTATCTGGATATCACCGGCCTCGAACCGGCGCCGGAGCAGCTTGCAACTAAAATAAAACAACGCATTCGGGAACGGACCGGTCTTAGTTGCTCGATCGGGATTGCGCCGAACAAGCTGCTTGCCAAGATCTGTTCCGATCTCGACAAGCCGGATGGTCTGACTGTCCTCACCGAAGCGGAGTTGAAAAATCGCATTTGGCCGCTGCCGGTTCGCAGCATACCTGGCATCGGGCCGGTGACGGCGGAACGCCTAGTTCCGATGGGCGTGACCACGATTAGACAACTTGCTCGCCTACCCCTCGCCGATTTGGTGAAGGAATTCGGTCCATCCCACGGGGAGTTTCTTTACCTGGCTTCGCGGGGCATCGATCGACGGCCCGTGGTCACGCATCGAGAACCGAAATCCCACAGCCGGGAGCGCACCTTCCAACACGATATCGGGGACCTGGAAATGCTCGCGAGCGTGATTGCGACGCTGGCGGGAGAGGTGGCCGACGACCTGCGCAATGACGGCTATGGAGGCAGAACCGTCGCCTTAAAAGTGCGGTTCAGCAATTTCGAAACCCATACCCGCGAGAAGACCTTGGACCAACCGACCGATTCCAGCGACCTTATCCGGCAAGCCGCCTTCGATTGTTCGCGGCGAGTCGCGTTGAGCAAAAAGGTGCGGCTCATCGGTATTCGGGTCGGCGGGCTCGAGAAATCGCGCGTCCAGTAACGCCATTAGCCCGGCCAGGATCTCCCCGCGGGCGCCTCCTTAGTGAAAGCTTTCACATGCCGGTGCATGAGTGGTGGCATGGACGCGGTGTTTCTGCGTAATATTCACCCTGCGGCGCGCGCTGTCTCGGGGGATGCGCCGGTAGAATTAGGCGAGCGGTGTTGTGGTCCATCGAGTTAAGTGTATATTCTAGAGTGAGGACCCTATGCAATATATAAAAATACAATTCTGGGCCCGCCTCACCGCGCCGCGCTTTCTCATCCTCTATTGCGGATTGCTGGGCCTGATCATTCCGCTTTGGGTCATCATCACCTATGCTCCTTACGAGGATTTCCGCGCGATTTTCATCGTCGTGCTCATATTGATGGGTTTCGGCTTCGGCATCAATGAATTATGGCTGCAAACCACCGACATCGAGCAGTTCCAAAAAGAAATCCAAGCACTGGATGATAACCTGCCCGCCGAGGAGCAGTTCGACAGCTTAAGCCCCGCGCTCTATCGAATCGTGCATGGCCGGCTTTACGAGGGTGTGCAGGTGAGTAGTTTGCGCGCACCGTATACGCCTTATTTGATCGGTGCGTTGATCTTGCTCGGCCTGATTGGGACCTTCATCGGTTTGGTCGACACCTTGAGCGGTACGCGCGAGGCGCTACAGACCACGGCCGAACTGGAAACCTTGCGGGACTCGCTGCTGGCCCCGATTGCCGGGCTGGCGCGCGCTTTCGGTACCTCGGTCTCGGGGGTAGCGACCTCGGTGGTCCTGGGCTTGGCGGCTACGCTGACGCGGCGCGAGGAAAGCCGGCTCAATTATCTTGTCTCGGGCCTCGCCGCGAGCTCGTTGACCCAGCTTCATCCAGTTGCGCGGCAGACGGCGGCGCTCGAAAAGCTGGTCGAACAGGGGACGGCCCTTCCCGTTGTCGTGGAGCGTTTTCAGGATGCCGTGACGGGCTTAATGTCCGCGCGCGATGATACCCGTAACGCTCAGGAGTTGCTTGCGAATCACGTCGCCGGCGCCATCAGCGAGAAGGTGGAGCTTATCCGGGCGGATTTAAACGTCGCCGTGAAACACTTTAGCGCCGAGATTGAACCCGCCATCAAGGGCATACTGGTGCATGCGGCCGGCATTATGGATGATGCCGGTAAAGATCTTTTTTCCAAAGTCCAGGCCCGCTTCGACAGCGGTACGCAACGCGATCAAGAACAACGTGGTGAGATCTTGAAGTTGTTTGAATTGGAGCGGCAAGCTCGAAGCGTGCAAGAGCTTCAGCATTTCGACAAGTTAGCTGTCCATGCCCAGGAGCTTACCGGCGCGTTGAAAGCGTATGTGGAAACGATCGGTAAACACTATTCCGGTTACCTGGAGAAGTTGGAACAGCATGTGGCCACGGTCGATGCAAGCTGGCGAAATGACGCCGAAAGCCGACTCAAGGAGGGCGAGACCCAGCGCCGGGCGCTCGAGAGTCATCTCGACGCCGTTCGCGCTCGATTTACCCAGGAGTCCGAAGCGCTGGCGACGCAGCACCAGGATCTCCTGGGACGGATGAACCAGCACTACCAGGATCTGGTGACGCGTTTTGACCAACAGACCTCCACGTTCGCCGATCAGGCCGCCAAGAATCTATCCGAATTGTCGCTTAAGTATGCGGTAATCGTCGATCGGCACGAGGAAGATCGCCAGCAATTGCGCAAGACCTGGGGCATTGAACAGGGCCGTCAACAGCGGCAGTTCGACTCCATGTTGGAAAAGATGCGCGAGGATCTGCAGGATCGCCGGCGCGCCGATACCGAACAGATCACCAGCCTCAATGCCTGGGCGCAGCAGTTGGTAAAACGCGTGGAGCTTGGCATCGCGGATAAAGCTGCCGGTTGGGATGCGCATTTCAATAAGCTCATCGCGGCGCTGGCGGAGACCGCGGAAGCTTTGCACTACGGAGAACGGGCGCGTATCAAGGAATTCAAGGAGATCGTGCAGGTGATTTCCGAAGCGGACAAACATCGCGGCGACGAATTGCGGCGTTTGATCACGGCCTTGCGTGAATCGAGTTAGCTACGGCGCCGACCTCCGATGAATATCTCACCGACGCCGCCCGCCGATGAAGGCATGGATGCCACCCCGGCGTGGAGCATCTGGCCGGCGATCGCCGATATCATGGTCGGCCTGCTCGGGATCTTCGTATTGCTTTTCGTTTGGTCCACGGTGCTGCAAATCGAGTTGGCGGTGCAACTGCGGGAAGAAAAAGAAGCTCGCCAAGCGGAAGCCAAGCGCTTGGCGGCGTTGGAGGGCGCCTTGGCGAAACCGCTGGCCGAAGGGCGTATCACCCTCAGGGAAGGCCGTATCGGGATGCAGGGCAGCGTATTGTTTCAGTTGGGATCGGCGGAGCTTTCCGCCGAAGGCCAGCAACTGATCGTAAACATAGCCACGCCGTTGCGGATCTATACCGGACAGGGCGAGATGAATGTGATGGTGAGCGGCTTTACCGATGATCGGCCGGTGCGCGGGATCACCAGCCCGTTCCGGGATAATTGGGAGCTATCGACCGAGCGGGCGTTGACCGTCATGCGGGCGCTGATTGCGGCGGGGTTCCCTCGCGGCAAGATTTTCGCCGCCGGCTTCGGCGAGACCAAACCCGTTGCCGCCAACATCTCCGAAGCCAACCGCGCCCATAACCGGCGCGTCGAGATCGCGCCCGTTCCGACGCTGGAATCGATTCCAAAATAGGCGCTCGTCACTAGGTTCTCACATATTCAATGTCGTAGAGAACCACTTTAACAAGTCCGGGAGTCCCAGGGAGACAAGACGGTGCCTCTCCCGGAGGGACAGGAAACGTTGAGAGGTACCTCGAATTTCAAATATGTTTGGCTAGGTTTCTAACGGCGGGCCGCGCTTCGGATCCTTGGGTTTCATTTCCTCGAATTTCTTTCTCAAGTGTTCCATCTCTTCTTCGAGCTTGGGCAGTATTTCCTCGCGCAGAGACTCTGCCGCTTCGCTTTGCGCTTTTTGAATTTCCTCGAGCAGCCGCCGCCATTCCTCGTGCAACCGGCGGGCTTCGTCGGAGTCCGGAATGTTTTCGAACTCCCGCCGAAAGCGCTCCGTCTGTTCTCTCAAGTTCCGGAGGCCTTCCGTCATCCCCCCAAACAGCTCGCTAAACGGGAACAGCGGGACCGATGCTACGGTGCCTTGAACCGTCGCGCCCTCTTCTAGCGGCGTTCCATCCGCGCCGGCGTGAATAATCTCGACTTGCTTTCGTCGCGCAACGGCTGGGCGATCGGCGATCCGGAAGCGAGCATCCGTTGTCGCTAACTCGCGCTTCTCCTTGGCGATCTCGAGGTTGGCGATAAACCCATTGGGATCGCGGGACTCCACGGAAGCGACGGCGCCCACGGTGTCATTTTCAAACACCACGGGATCGCCCGCCATGAGGCCGTAGGTTTTTTCAAGCTCCATTTTGAGATGCAGGCCTCCGTCCGCGCAGCCGTAGCAGAAGAGGCTAAGCGCCAAGGAAAGCAATGAGGATTTCAAGATCATGTCCACTCTCCACTCACACCCGAACGATGATAAACCGACCGCTGCCTTTCGCTTCGACGATCCCCGCGCCAATGTCCCATGCTTAACCGCGGACCCGCAAGTATCCGCCGTGTCCGGCGCCACCGGTATCCAGCCGGTATCTCGCGCCCTGCGCACGGTATCCTCCGGCAATCGGGTCCGCGGCGAGCAAGAGCGGCGTGTCGAGATCGATCCAATCGAAGCCGCCGAGCCCCGCCGCGAAGTGCGCGCTAAAGCCCATGGCGAGGCGCGTTTCCACCATCCCGCCGATCATGAGCCCAAGGCCCGAAGCGCGTGCGATCGCGGCGATCTCGAGCGCCTGTACGACGCCGCATTTGGCAAGCTTGATATTGATGACCTGGGCGAGCTTTTCGACTCCGATCCGGATCGCATCCGCGGGGCTGCGGCAGGATTCATCGGCGGCCACCGGCATCCCGGCCTCGCGCGCCAGCTTCCCGAGTCCTTCCCAGTCTTCACGGGCAACCGGTTGCTCCAGCAGCGCCAACTCGACCTTGGCAAGACGCAGTTCCCGCAATAACGCTAAGATCTGCTCCGCCGTGTAACCGGCGTTTGCATCGAGGATCAATCGGCATTCAGCATGGCCGCGCCGGATGGCGCGCACCCGCTCGCTGTCCAAGCCGAGATCACCTCCGATTTTCACCTTGATGGTCGTGAACCCGGCCTGCCGATAACGCGCGGCCAGGTCTTGCGCGGCGGCGGCGGGACAGATCGGTATGGTGATATCGGTGATCACCTGGTCTTCGCAGCCGCCGAAAAATCGAAACAAGGCCGCGCCCCAACTGCGTGTCAGCGCGTCGAGCAAGGCCATTTCGATCCCGGCGCGCACCGCCGCGAGGTGCGGGAGGCGCTCGGTGATCTCCGCCGCGATGCGCCGCCATGCACCCGCGTTCTTGCCGGCGAGCAGTCCGGCTTCATTGGCAAGCGCGGCGCGTGCGCTCGCCTGATCCTCGACGGTGATCGGAGGCAAAATCGGCACCTCGCCCCAGCCGCGCGCGCCGTTGGTCAGTTCGATACTAACGGCAAGGTTGTTGACCATCTCGAGCTCCGATGCGGCGGTAATAAAGGGTGCGATCAAGGGCACGTCCAGCGGGTGGATCTCAATCTTCTGGATTAAAAAACCTTTGCTCATCGGCGCGTGATATCCACAAGACCGCGAGGCCGGTAAGCGAACGCGCGGTGAACGGTCGCCGGGCCATCGGAGCCCCAGAATGATGTCGTTCTTGTATCATCATTAGCTCAGGATTTCTATATCCAACCTTCACACAACCGACATAAGTTCTTCATTTAAGTGCAATAATAGCCCGTCATAATCGTTGCGTTTCTATCCTCGGGATGCGCCTATGAAGACGATACATACGCTGGGTCGAGGAGGGGATTATCGGGCAGTCTGGATCTCGGATGTTCATCTTGGTTTTCCAGGATGCCGCGCCGAGTTTCTGCTCGACTTTTTACGTTCCACGCGCTGCGATTACCTCTACCTGGTCGGGGATATCATCGACCTCTGGCACATGAAAAAGCGGCTGTTCTGGCCCCAATCCCACAATAACGTATTACGCACCCTGCTCGGCAAGGCCAAGCATGGGACCCGCGTGGTGTTTGTTCCGGGAAATCACGATGAAATGTTCCGTGACTACGATGGGATGGTGTTCGGCAATGTGCTGATCAAGAATGAAGTCATTCATGTCACGGCCGACGGACGCCGGTTCTTGGTCTTGCACGGCGATCAATTCGATGCCGTGGTGAAATACTCACCATCCCTGGCCCTCATCGGCACCAAGGTGTATGACGGTTTGCTGCGTTTGAACCACGGCGTTAACTACGTGCGCCGCCGGCTCGGATTCACCTATTGGTCATTGGCCGGCTTCATGAAGCACAAGGTAAAAACCGCCGTTCAATACATGAGCAACTTCCAAGCGGCGCTGTCCTATGAAGCCGCCCGACGTAACGTGGACGGATTGATCTGCGGCCACATCCATCGGGCCGAGATCACCAGCCTCAACGGAGTGCTTTATTGCAACAGCGGTGACTGGGTAGAGAGTTGCACCGCGCTGGTCGAGCTGCACGACGGATCTTTGGAGCTGGTGCATTGGTCGGATGCACAGCACTCTTTGAAGCCGGTTCAAGCCGTCGCGGCCTAAGGATGGCCAGGATTGCGATTGCCACCGATGCCTGGTATCCCCAGGTCAATGGTGTGGTCACGACCTTGGAAAAGACCGGCGCCGAGCTCGAGGCCGTTGGGCATGAAATAATCTACCTAACGCCGCAAGGGCACCCTACGATGTCATGCCCGACTTATTCCAGTATCCGGGTGGCGTTGTTTCCCTATGCCCGCGTCGCCAAGACGCTCCGGGCGTTCCGCCCCGACGCGGTCCATATCGCCACCGAGGGCCCGATCGGCCACGCGGTACGGCGTTACTGTAAACGTCGGCGGCTAGGCTTCACCAGTTCCTACCACACGCAATTCGCCGAATACGTCCGGATGCGCGCGCCGATTCCCATAAGGTGGAGTTACGCCTACCTGCGCTGGTTTCACGGCCTAGCCACCTACACGCTGGTCCCCACCCGCTCGGTCCAACAACGGCTCCTTGCCCATGGTTTTAAGAACGTGGCCGTGTGGTCGCGGGGCGTCGATACCGATCTGTTCCGGCCGCGCCCGAAGGGCTTCCTGGATGCGCCGCGGCCGATTGCGATGTATACCGGCCGGGTGGCGGTGGAGAAGAACATCGAAGCGTTCTTGGCATTGGACCTTCCCGGCAGCAAGTTTGTCGTCGGTGATGGCCCCGACCTGCCGGACTTGAGGGTACGTTATCCCGCGGTGCGCTTCGTCGGATGGAAGCGCGGCGAGGAGCTGGCCTCCTACCTCGCGGCCGCCGATGTCTTCGTGTTTCCTAGCCGCACCGACACCTTCGGTCTGGTGCTGCTAGAGGCGATGGCCTGCGGCGTTCCGGTGGCGGCCTATCCCGTGACAGGACCCATCGATGTCGTGGTGCCGAACCAGACCGGCTTCTTGAATGAAGACTTGCGCCAAGCCGCGCTCGATGCGCTCAAGCTCGACAGCAAGGCATGCACGGACTACGCGCGGGTTTGTTCCTGGCGGCGCTGCGCCGAGGTGTTCGCGTCGTTCTTGAGTCCCGCCGCGGCAATGTGACACGGCGTCGCGTGCCGCGAGAGTCCGTGCAGAGGACTCCATCGGATCGAATCAGTTCAAAAATCGCGGTTCAAGAATCTGCTCGATATCGGGCTTGCGAGTCAGTCCGCCACCCAAGGATATGCGGAGCAGGCATCGGGTCTCCAAGCCTCAGACGGAGGCTGCAAGCCGGCATTATACTAAATTAATACGCTGGCGGTGGTTGACGCCGGCTCCCACTTCGTTCCATCCGGTCACAAGGCCTCGGCGTCAGCCCGCGTGCGACCGATGCCCAGGACGGGCGTTCGGTCGGATGAGGCTCGGCCCGTTGAAGCGGGTCGAGCCGCGCCTCCAAGACACTGCGCCCGCCTCTCCGGACTGCCGGCCGATTGCGCGAGGGCCGCCGATTCAGCGCATCATCGTTACAACGGTAACCGAATCGGTTTCAGTTGTAAGCCAATTCCCAGTTCCTGAAATCATCGTGTAAGGCAAGGCCGCTACGCTCGCGGCGATGGGTAATCAGGCTATGGAGGAAAACGAGCATTTGAACCTTTTCCCCCGTCGCAGGAAATTCCTCAGTAAGAGCCCGAGCGAGTTGGGGCTTGAACGCCGAACATCTTCAACCAAACAAAGAGGAGCGACACTATGAATGCATTTAACGAGTTGGGTGTGGACCGATCGGACGGGACCCGTCTGCGGATGCTTTGGCAGTCCACACCCCAGGGGCTTCGTTGTCGCTGGGTCCACAGCCAAACCCAGGCCGATCCAAACTTCCGGCCCGCGGCGGTAGACCCACACGAAAGCCATAGGCATTGTCCGCGAATGCAGGGCTTGCCGCTGCAGACTGCCGGGTCGATGCTGATGCGATCGAGATAGCTCATGCGGGCACAGTACTGCTGGGAGTCCTCGGAATCAAGCCAGAGCGACACAGAACTCCCACATTTTCTGGAACGGTTCAGAATACCGATCCGTGGGTCGGAGCGGACGGGCGGCGTCAGTTTCCGAGTGCCGCGGCGTGAGAATTATCCGGGATACGGTAACCCTTCATGCGCCGCCAGAGCGTCGTACGACTGATCCCTAGCTAGCGATTGTAAAAAAGGTCAATATACTTGGGTGATCCCCTGATTTGTTTGGCGAGGCGAGAGGTGGCCCCGGTTCTCTGAACAGCGAATTAGGGTTTGTAGGCGCCGAAGCGGATCCCTTGGGCCAGGGGAAGCTCGGCCCCCCAATTGATCGTATTGGTCTGGCGGCGCATATAGCATTTCCAGGCATCGGATCCGGCCTCGCGCCCCCCGCCCGTGTCTTTCTCTCCGCCGAAGGCGCCGCCAATCTCTGCGCCGGAGGTGCCGACGTTGACATTGGCGATCCCGCAGTCCGATCCGGCGGCGGCGAGATAGCGCTCGGCGCGGCGCAGGTCATTGGTAAAGAGCGCCGAGGATAAACCCTGCGGGGCGTCATTGTTGATCGCGATGGCGTCGTCGAAGTCTTTAAAGGTCATAAGATAAAGAATCGGCGCGAAGGTCTCCCGCTGGACGACCGGCCAGTGGTTTTGCGCCCGCACCAGCGTCGGTTGCACGTAATAACCCGGACTCTCGATGACCTGACCGCCGTACAGGATCTCACCGCCCGACGCTTCGGCTTCACGTAGGGCGCGAGAGAATGCCGCCACCGCCTCGCCGCTGATGAGGGGGCCCATCACGACCTCGGGGTCTAGCGGCAAACCGATGCGGATCTGACGGTAGGCTGCGATCAAATGTTCGACGATGGTCTGGTAGAGATTCTCGTGCACAATCAACCGGCGCGTGGAGGTGCAGCGTTGCCCGGCGGTCCCTACCGCTCCGAACACAATCGCGCGCACGGCGAGAGCAAGGTCGGCGCTTTCATCCACGATCACGGCGTTATTGCCTGAGAGCTCCAAGAGGCTCCGCCCAAGGCGCGCGGCGACGATCTCCCCGACCCGCCGCCCGACGGCCGTCGACCCGGTGAATGAAATAAGCGGCACGCGCCGGTCGCGCACCAGACGCTCTGCGAGTTCATTGTCGCGCGTCACGAATAGCGAAAAGATGCCGCTGTAGCCCGCCTCTTCCATCACCCGGTTGCACAGACGCTGAACCGCTACGGCCGCGAGCGGAATGCGCGGGGAGGGCTTCCAAATGACCGTGTTCCCGGCCACGGCTGCGATAAAGGCATTCCATGCCCAGACAGCGACGGGGAAATTGAAGGCGGTGATCACCCCGACGACGCCGAGCGGATGCCACTGTTCATAGAGGCGGTGCCGGGGCCGCTCCGAGTGCATGGTGCATCCATACAGCATGCGCGATTGCCCCACGGCGAGATCAGCGATGTCGATCATCTCCTGCACTTCGCCTTCGGCCTCGGCCTTGATCTTGCCGGACTCCAAGGCGATGAGACCGCTTAACGCCTCCTGGTGCGCGCGCAGCGCATCACCGAGCCGGCGTATGAGCTGGCCGCGGCGCGGCGCCGGGACTTGGCGCCACCCATGGAAGGCGCTCCGCGAGCGTTCGAGCACCGCTTCATAGTCAGCGACGGTGGATTCGTAGATGCTCGCGATGATTTCTCCCGTGGCAGGTGCGTACGACGACAAGACGCCGGCGTCCGTCCCGCCGGACCACTGGCCCGGCCCTGTGCAGGATCCCGGGTTGACCTCCGCAATTCCCAACTCGTTCAAGAAGTTCATCATTTCGATACTCAAAAGGTAGGGCTTACACCTTTAGACGCGGCGGTAGCGCCAAGGTGCCCGCGCGCCGGCCAAACATCAAACCAAACCAAAGCGGCAATGGTCTAAAGCGGTGAGTTCAATCACTCGGCATCAACTGCGATTCTACCTATGGCTTTACATGTCCTGGACGATCGAAGCGATGGCGAAGCTTTGCTTGGTTCGACCCAAGCAGTCCCGCACGCCGCCACCGAGCTAGGCGTTATTGGCGCGGCTTCGGGGATCGGCGCCGCCGATCCGGGTTGTGGCTTAGGCCCTGACGCGTTGCGGGAATACGGTCTTACCAGCCAGTTGCGCGACCACGGCCTCAAAGCGGTGTGGGCCGACATCGTGCGCCGGCCCGCGCTCCGCGCCGGTACGGAAAGCATCAAAGAAATCAAAACGTACTGCGAGGAACTGGCCGCCGCTGTCAGGCACGGGCTGCACGGCGGCCGGCGTGTCGCGCTCATCGGCGGAGACCATTCCTGCGCAATTGCAAGTTGGAGCGCGATCGCATCTGCGTTGTGCGGGCCCCTGGGCCTCGTTTGGATCGATGCGCATATGGACAGTCATACCCCAGCGACCAGCCCGAGCGGCGCCCTGCACGGGATGCCGCTCGCTATTCTCCTAGGCGTCGGGCCGCCCGAGCTTACGGATCTGCTCTACCCTGGCGCCAAGCTGCGCCCTGAGAATGTTTGTCTTGTGGGCGTACGCAGCTACGAGCCCGAGGAGGCGGACTTGCTGCACCGCCTTGGGGTGCGGGTGATCACGATGGGCGAAGTGCGGGCGCGGGGCCTTATGCGGAGCCTAGGCGAGGCCTTCGCGATCGCCTCCCGCGGCGCCGCCGCCGTCGGGCTTAGCATCGACCTCGATGCAATTGACCCCACGGACGCGCCCGGGGTCGGTACTCCGGCGCCCAATGGCCTGCGGGGGCTCGATTTAGTCGAAAGCCTTCGACGGCTGGCGCCGCAACCGGCGTTGGCCGAAATAGCCGAGTTTAACCCCTTGCATGACCGCGAGGACAAGACCGCCCGGCTGGTTATTGACCTCTTGGCGGCCTGTTGGAGGAGGTAAGCGTATGCCATCGGTCATCGAACTGGAGCGTGCATACTGCGCGCATAACTACCAGCCGCTGCCAGTGGTGTTGACACGCGGGGAGGGATGCTATGTGTGGGATGAGCGCGGCAAGCGCTATCTCGACATGATGAGCGCCTACTCGGCGGTCAGTTTCGGCCACGCACACCCGCGCTTGCTCAAGGTCCTAGGCGAGCAAGCGGCACGGCTGGCGGTCGTGTCACGGGCGTTTCACACCGAGGTGCTCGCGCCCTTCGTGCGGCGCGCCTGCGAGCTTACCGGCCTCGCCATGGGCTTACCCATGAATACGGGGGCCGAGGCGGTGGAAACGGCGCTGAAGGCCGCGCGGCGCTGGGCTTACGAGGTCAAGGGCGTGGCCGAGGATCGCGCCGAGATCATCGTCTGTGACGGCAATTTTCACGGCCGTACCATCACCCTCGTGGGACTTTCCTCCGAGCGCGATTATAGGCAGCACTTCGGACCTTTTCCCGCGGGCTTCGTGCGCATCCCGTACGGGGATGCCGAGGCCCTCGCGCGTGCCATCAATCCCCGCACGGCGGCGTTTTTGGTCGAACCGATCCAGGGCGAAGCCGGGATCATCGTACCGCCCGCGGGTTATCTCCAGCATTGCGCGGAGCTTTGCCGCGCCCACAACGTGTTGCTTCTCTGCGATGAGATCCAAACCGGTCTCGGACGCACCGGTCGCATGCTCGCCTGCCAGCACGAGGGGGTCCAACCCGATGGGATCACGCTCGGCAAGGCGCTCGGGGGCGGTTTCCTGCCGGTATCGATGTTTCTTGCACGACGCGAGGTGATGGAGGTCTTCACGCCGGGGAGCCACGGCAGCACGTTCGGAGGTAACCCGCTCGCCGCGGCGGTCGGCCTCGAAGCACTGAAGCTGCTCGTCGAAGAGCGTCTGGCCGAGCGCGCCGCCGAGCTGGGCGAGTACTTTGTCGAACGGTTACGCGCCCTGCAAAGCCCCTATATTCGCGCAGTGCGCGGCAAGGGTTTATTCATCGGCATCGAGATCGACACCGGGCGCTTTTCGGCACGGGACCTTTGTACGCGGCTCGCCTCCCACGGCATCCTCACCAAAGATACCCGCGAAAGCGTGATCCGCCTGGCTCCGCCGCTCATCATCACCGAGACCGAGTTGAATTGGGCCTGCGATCGCATCCGTGATGCTTTTCTAGAATTGGGATAGGCCGCCTGGCCTAGCCTGTAGATGCAGCACCCGGCAGCGCCGAGCGGTTGTGAAAAATCGTCGCGAGCGAAGGAAAGTCGCGCTGCATCCTCGGCGCGCCAAACAGGGCCATTCCCTGGCCCTGGCTTTCCGCCGGAGCGCAGGAACCGGAGTGTATATTGAAATACATGAGGATTCCGAGCATGGGTAACCCAGCGGTTTATTGACCAAGACGTACAACCAAACTCTTTGGATAACTCCGACGGTTTCCGGCCGGCCCGAACCAGCTCAACCATCTGCCGGCGAAACTCCAGCGTATACCGTATCGCAAATTTGGATGTAGACTTCGGCCTACAAGACCCTCCAGTTGTGCACAGGCGTGAGTCGAGTACGTAAGAGACTTCGAAATCAATCGATGACAAGCTCAAACAGGAAATCCATTTACGAAACCCTGGGACGCGAATCGGTTCATCCTTTTCCCGCCCGCATGGCCCCAGGGATCGCCGTTCACGTGCTCGAAAGTGCCGGTGAGTCCCTGCGGGTGCTCGACCCGATGATGGGTTCAGGTACCGTGCTGGCCTTAGCGAGATCCAAGGGGCACTGCGCAATCGGCGTCGATATCGACCCGCTCGCTGTGCTGATCGCAAGAGTATGGACAACCTCGACCGAGCCATCTCTCGTCAGGCAGAGGGCGTCGCAAGTGCTCGCGCGTGCTCGAAGCCGGTTCTCGTGTTTACGCGCGCGTGACGCATATCCTCGACAGGCGGATGACGAGACACGTGAGTTTCTGAGGTACTGGTTTGATGAGTATGCGCGCCGTCAGCTAACGGCACTCGCGGGAGCGATCGGCCGCGTCCGCGATCCAGCTACTCGCGATGTACTTTGGTGCGCGTTCTCACGGCTCATTATTGCGAAACAGGCCGGCGCGTCGCTCGCGATGGATTTGGCGCACAGTCGACCACACAGGGCATTTAAGAGAGCGCCCACAAAACCGTTCCGCGGTTTTCTGTCAGCCGTAGGCCGAGTTGTGGAGAACTGCCTTCACCGAACATCTGATGGGCGCGGTCCGGCTGCACGCATTCGGAGAGGCGATGCTCGTGCCCTCCCCCTGGCAGATGCGTCGATCGATCTCGTTCTTACATCTCCGCCGTACCTCAACGCGATCGACTACATGCGATGCAGCAAATTCTCGCTCGTGTGGATGGGTCACAGCATCGCGACACTTCGGGGCTTGCGTGCAGCCAGTGTGGGAACTGAAGTCGGCAATCGCACCGCCTCGAACGATCAGGAAATCGGTCAGATCCTGAAGGAATTGAAGTTACGGCCGCCTTTGGCGTCGCGCGACAAGGCAGTCCTGGCCGGCTATATCGAGGATATGCGTCGAGCTCTAACCGAAGTCGCGCGCGTCCTTAAGCCCGGCGGCGATGCTGTCTATGTGGTAGGTGAAAACACCGTTAGGGGAACCTATATCCGCAATGCTGCTGTAGTGGCTGCCGTGGCAGAGTTAGCTGGCCTGAAGCTACTTGAGCGGCGTGTCCGGACGCTACCAGCCAACCGTCGGTACCTACCCCCACCCTCGTTTCGCACCAACGGTGCGGTTGCCGCGTTCGACGGACGAATCCGACGAGAAGTGGTGCTACGGTTCACTAAGCAAGCAGCGTAACGCGTTCCATCGTGCCGCATCGGTCTTTACAACTCTTCAGCTGGATAATCTTTGGTCGTCGCGTCAATCGCCGCGATGACGTTCTCAGCGCTCTGGTCTAGTTCGACGCTTGCTGAGGTAGCGAACATCGCTCCGGGGGCCATCTGGGCCATTGCCTTGCACAGGTCGATCAGCTCATCGTCGGTTTCGTACTCAATTGCAGGACTCAAGTGCGACAGCTCAACTCGCAGCGCGGCGTATTTCACTGAAGCCCGCTTGAATTTCTTCTGCAAGCCTTCGATTGTCGTAACGATGCGTTTGTAGGGCGGTTTCTTTACCGCTTTTGCCTTGACCGAAGCAACCCAATTGGCGCTGTCTTTAGGCAGCTTGCACTGTTGAAACAGCTTTCGCAATTTGAGAAGCCCTATCTGCTTTACCGGACGAAGGCGAACGAGCGTAGCCAGGTCATCGATCGTAATCAGCGTTATCGTCTTCGGTTCACCGATGGCATTTGTCTTCTTGCGGTCGTCGTCGATTTCCTTCGCAAGAGCCGATGCGTCTCCCTTCGAAGTTGGGAAGGCGCGCCCGACCACGAGCGCATGCTGGCATCGATAGTCTTCCCGCTGACGAACAATCGCAGAAACCTTCACTGTCCCGGCGGCCACTTTTCCATGGTCCTTCTCTTTGCTCTTGGCCTCAAGACTCACCGCGTACTGCCGTGGCGTGCCGTCGCCGTCCGCCGACAACAACGCCGTTGCGACGCCATCGGGTTTGCCTTTTCCGCCTATCGGTGTCACCTCAAATCCCAAGCTCCTGAAGGCCGCACACAGCCTGTCTTCTAGTGCATCGGGGTTATTCCTAGCGTTCCGCAGGGCTAAGGAAAGCGCGAAGGCACTCTGTCGTCCTGAGCCGCTGGCGAGAGTCCTTAGCAACTGGTCACGAAGTGAAAGGAAACCCTCGATGTGGTCAGATTTCACGCCGATAGTGTGAAGATGGGATTCGGCGAGGACCTCCGCCATCGCAAATAGTTCGAGGGGTTGGCCGACGCCCTTGCTTGCAAACTCGTCATGGAAGGTTGCTACGAACGGGTGCCACGCGTTAATCCGTAAGACGCCTGTTGCCGTGTCGTATCGGGCGATCCCATCCTCCGGAGACCCGTTGTAGTCGATGGTGAGTCCGGTTACGAACTCCTCACCATCCGTCGTCCGCTGTTCGAGGGATGTAAGAAACGCGTTCCGCTCGGCGCTCGATTTGTGCTCAGGAACGATCAGGAAGCGCGACTTTGCCCTGCCCTCGACCACGGCGCGCGCGAGATCGAGAATCGGGCGCCGCGAAAGACTTCCGGGGCTCGCGGCGAGATGGCGCCCCAGCTTGGCACCCGGCTCCTCGCCTTCGTCGTGTTTTTCCAGGGTCGGCCGTACCGCGTTGAAGATGGCCCGCAGAACGTCTTGGGCTGTGGCGAGCAACGGGCCTTCGCTGATCGCCTCTCGATTCGATCGGAGTTCCTGGTCGAGCGCGTCGATGTGGACGACGAGACGGAATCGGCCGAAAGTGCCGTGTCGGAGTTCGTCCGGCGAGATCCCAAAATGCCCATCGACGACATTGACGAGGCGGCCATAGACGTAAACGAAGAAGCCGTAACTTCGCCCGAGTTCGTCCGACTTGCCGGTGAGAAGATCCTTGTAAGCTTCGGTGTATCCCGTAATTCGGCCCAAGCCAGGTACGTCGATCCCGTGACGATGTTCGCTCGACATCGGCACGTTCGAGTCCTCAGACGCCGACACCCCTTTCGGACTCGGCTTCGGCAACTGGATCATGTCTTTGCCGAGAATCCAGGTCCTGAGCAGACCTTTTCCTTGTTTGCTCGGAACGAGCTTGGTGCCGTTTAGCCAGATACCGAAGTCCGGTCGCAGAGATAGCGCTGTCCGCAACACCCACTCAAGAATTCCCGGCTTGATTTCGTGAACCTTCGGCTTGAGCGTCGACATAACCGCCACAGTCCATGACGGCGGCACTCCCGTACCAAACAACTTCATCCCGCTCGCCTTGAACGCCGGTGTGTCGGTCCAAGACTTTACCGCTTGCTTCGCCTCCTGCTCGGTCAGTTCGCGCAACGCCATCCTGACCGGACGTTTCGGCTCGATTTCCTTATCGACTCTCTTGTCGATCGCGTTGAAGTCCATCGACGTGGAGTGGTACCTGCCTCCACGTTTACTGAGGTGCGTCAGGCGATTCGCCAAAACGTACGTGGCGAGCTTTCCGATACCAAACTTTCCAATCTGCTGGCGATTCTGCGGCAACGCGCTCAGCCGGCGTTTGTTGCTGATGCCGATCAGCCAGTGCTGCTTGAGTCCGGGAACGTCCATGCCCTCGCCGTCGTCGATGACGACGATGGTGGCGGATTGCTCGTGGAGGTTGGGGGAAAGCAGGACTTGTGCACGCTGGGCGCCTGCGTCAAAGGAGTTGGCGACGAGTTCCTCGACCGCTTTGTTCGAGCTCGCGTACAGGCCTTCGGAAAACAGTTCGATGATCCGGTAGCTCAGACGGACGTCGATTGTGTTAGTTGCACTACCGATCGATGCGAAGGCGGGCTCGCTGGCCATTGGGCGGGTAGTATCTCATCGTCGGACAATGTTGGACAGCCCCAGTCTATTCCAATGCAAGATGAGTCTGAAGGGAGGGCTTATTTCTAATACAAGATGAGTCTGAAGTAAGGCGGCGACTGTTCA
>JALZJW010000068.1 GCA_030859565.1 Pseudomonadota bacterium | reverse complement strand
TCTAATTGTCCGTCGTTCATGATGGTCTTCATCCTCCCATCATGAACAGTCGCCGCCTTACTTCAGACTCATCTTGTATTAGAAATAAGCCCTCCCTTCAGACTCATCTTGCATTGGAATAGACTTGATCTCGAGGCCAATGACGAGGAAGAATATGGTGAGGAGGCCATCGTTGATCCAGTCGTGCAGCGGCATGCGAAACGCGACCTCGCCCGCCAGCAGGCCGAACGGCATGCGCCAGATGGCCTCGAACCCCGGTCCCAGCGGCGAATTGGTGAGGACGACGGCGAGCAGCGTCGCGAGCAGGAGCAGCAGCCCGGTGGACGGCGCCCACCGCGCGAAATCCAGGGCGGCGGTCTGCAGGCGGTGGCCGAGCGAGCCGAGGATCGCCTCGCTCAGCGCGTTCTCGTCCCAGGGTCCCTCGTAGCGCCGGCCGTTGATGAAGAAAGTCGGCGACACGAGCGCGCCACTGCGCCGCGCGCTCGCGATGTCGTCCTCGACTTTCGCCTGCGCCCGGCGCCAGGCCTCAGCGCCCTGCCCCTCACGCGGAGGCAAGCCGAGTCGCGCTGCCGTGACGCCGAAATGTTCCGGCGCGAGCGCTGGACCGAGCTTAATCAGCGCGTCGTGGGCCTCCCAGTACTGGCCGGCGGTCTCGTGCGCGTACTCGGCGAAATCGGCGCCTTCGCGCGCGGTGTCGTCGCCCGTGATGGGGCGGTGGCGGAAGGCATAGCGCATCCGGTCGCCGAAACGATCGCGCAGGTTGGCGACGACTTCATGCGCGCCACGGCAATAAGGGCAGTCGTAACTGCCATATTCGACGAGCGTGATATCCGCCCCGGTGTCCCCCAGGCAGTGATCGCGGCCGCCGTCGACGGGAAGATCCAGCCATTTCCGGTTCGCATCAATCATGGGAATTTCTCGACACAAGCGGCCTGCGGATCAAAGCCAGATGAGCTTCGAACTCAGGCGGCATTGGCCGGCTGCGCGCGCCGCGCGACGATGCGCTCGACCCCCAGCCCGTCCATCGCGGCGACTTCGAGTTTCCAGCCGCCCATTCGACTACGTCGCCGCGCTGGGCATCGTCGACCATGCCACGCTCGAGACATCGGATATCGGATGGTCGTGCCCATGCACTAACACCGCATCTGCAACGCCTCAAGCTATATCGTCATCTATCTCAGGTTCGCCACGGATGCTTCGGCAGGTCCCATTCGCCAAGAACTTGAACCCCGGCCTTGGCTACGGTCTGATCATTATCCACTGAACTTCCGCTAACGCCGATCCCTCCCACCATTACTCCGTCTTTGTCCACGATGGGGATCCCACCGGGGAAGGTGATCAAACCCTCGTTAGAGTGCTCGATCCCAAAGAGCGAACCGCCGGGCTGAGAGAGTTCACCGATCTGACCCGTAGGCATCGCGAAAAACAACGCCGTCTTTGCCTTTTTGATAGCCACGTCGATACTGCCAACCCAAGCATCGTCCATTCGCATGAAGGCTTTCAGATTGCCACCTGAATCGACAACGGCGATACACATCTTCGTGTCGATTTCCTCAGCCTTCTTGCAGGCACCCTCAATTGCTCTACGTGCTTCGTCAAAACTCACATGCATGGTCTTCTCCTGCGTAAGGCGAACACAGGGCAAGACGTAACCCACTCGCTTTGAGCAGATTGCTTGTCGAGGCACTGCGTACCGCAATAAGGATTCCGCCAATACTACCACGAACTGCCGTCGGATGACCCGACACTTCGATTGTCTACCGCTAAGTTAGATCACTGTTATTCGAGCCCGAAAAAAACGAGGCACCGGATACCGCCCAGATCTCACCCCTGAGCCCCGCAACTCCACCGCGGTCTGCCGAATAACTGTTCCCGACCCGACGCGGGCCCGCCCAATCACTCCCTCCCCCCACTGAGAACACACCACGCTTGCGACACCGCGTTGAGTATCCTATCCTTATTGCCGCGACTTAGCGCAGAGCTGCCTGCAGCGCTCGTTGTGGAACGGATCCTGACCGACAGGAAAAGGGGATGTGCTATCCTTGCTTCGGCCGCGCTACAACCTGTTTCTTTTTAACCGATGGCATTAATTCTGATCGACCTCTAGACAAGGAGAAAATCATGAGTGATTTAGTCGTCATTGGATTTAACGATGAGCATACGGCATTTGAGATGCGTGGCGCGTTGGCGAAAATGCAGAAGGAATATCTCATCGAAATGGAAGACATCGTTGTTGTAACGCGAGACGACGACAGCAAGGTAACATTGCACCAAGCGGCTAATCTCACCGCTGCCGGTGCGGTGGGAGGCACCTTCTGGGGAATGTTGATCGGGATGTTTTTCCTAAGCCCGCTGCTGGGCGCAGCGGTTGGGGCTGGAAGCGGCGCTCTCGCTGGGTTTCTCTCCGACATAGGCGTTTCCGATAATTTCATGAAAGATCTCGGATCAACACTGAGACCCGGAACATCCGCGCTATTTGTGCTGTTTCGCAAGATTACGGCCGACAAGGTGCTCGAAGGGCTGAAACAGTTCAAAGGAAGAGTGCTCCAGACATCCCTGACGAAAGACCAAGAGGAGGAGCTGCGCAAGGCTCTATCGTCGGCAGGGTTGCCTGCACCGCAGGCCCGTGGACCATAGCCTCTCCATCACGACACCATCTACGCGCTCTCGATGTGCGGTGATGTTGTGACGATAGAATACGTATTCCCATCCTTCTTTATCTACTGTTAATTCTGAGAGGGCCCATGCGTACTCCCCGCGTAGAATTCATCTCGATGATCGTTCTGGCTGCCGCGGTCGCGGCCTGCAGCGAGCGCTCCGGCGTGGCCGCGGACAATGCCGGGTCTCAGACGTCTAGCGACAGCGTTCCCGGCCGCGCGGCCGCCTGCATGCCGCTCGAAACACGCGAGCCGAACGCGCCGGACCAGCGCCCGGCGTTCCCCGGCCAGACACGAGCGTGCGCGATCCAATCGAACGTTGCCTTCGATGTCAGCGTGCTCGCGGAGGGACTCGAGAACCCGTGGGCCGTGGAGCCGCTCCCCGGCGGCGACCTGCTGGTCACGGAGAAGCCCGGCCGCCTGCGCATAGTCTCGGCAACGGGTGAACTGGGGCAGCCGATTGCTGGCGTGCCCGCCGTCGATGCACGCGGCCAGGGCGGCCTGCTCGACGTCGCGCTGAGCACGGCATTCGATTCCGATCGGACGATCTATTGGAGCTACACCGAGCTTCGACAGGGAGGCAACGGCACCACCATCGCGCGCGGGTTGCTGTCGGCCGACCAGCGGCGCCTCGAGCAGGTGCGCGTGATCTTTCGCGCGATGCCGACCTACGACGGCGACAAACATTTCGGCTCGCGGCTAGCCTTCGGTCCGGACGCGATGCTGTACGTGACGCTCGGCGAGCGCTCGGACGCACCGATGCGGCCGCAGGCGCAGCAGCTCGACAGCCACATGGGCAAGATCCTGCGCATCAGGCCGGACGGCTCGGCGCCGACCGACAACCCCTTCGTCGGAAAGCCTAAAGCGCTGCCTGAGATATGGACGATTGGCCACCGAAACGTGCAGGCCGCCGCGTTCGATCCACAGGGACGCTTCTGGGTGGTGGAGCATGGTGCGAGGGGCGGGGACGAGCTGAACCTGATCGTCAAAGGCAAGGACTACGGCTGGCCGCTCGTGGCGTACGGCGAGGAGTACTTTGGATTGCCGATCCGCGGGGCGGTGACCGATCGCCCCGGCTTCGAGCAGCCCGTCTACTACTGGGATCCGGTGATCGCACCGTCCGGCGCACAGCTCTACACGGGCGACGCCTTCCCGGCGTGGCGCGGCAGTCTCTTCGTCGGCAGCCTCAAAGACAAGAGGCTCGTGCGGCTGACCCTCGAGAACGATCGCGTGACCGGCGAGGAGCACCTCCTCGCCGACCGCGGTCAGCGCGTGCGCGACGTGCGGCAAGGCCCGGACGGCGCGCTGTACGTGCTCACGGACGAGGCGAACGGCGAGCTCTGGAAAATCGCACCGCGTCGCTGAAGAAATCCGGGTACAGACAATTCCTAACCAGGGAGGCTCGACTCATGCAACGACTCCTATCCAACTCCTGGTGGATGCTCGCGCTGCGCAGCGTAACGGCCGACGAGCATCTGCAGACGACAGCGCCCGGCGGTTTGCGCGACGCGATCCTCACGCACCCGATGGCCGAGGGCCTCAACGTCCTCTTCGCGAACTTTCCGGCATAGGAGATCGAGGTCGAGACCATGGCAAGAATCATCGGCCGTAAAGTTCGTGGGCGCGACGTAATGGAGCAACGCGGACACGATCATCACGGTGGGCACGGCGACCATCATGCGCTCTCACGATCCGAGTCCTCGTTGAAGGATCCCGTGTGCGGCATGAGCGTCACGGCCGAGTCGCCGCATCGGCACGAGCATGCGGGCCGGACCTATTTCTTCTGCAGCGAGAAGTGCAGGGCGAAATTCGCCGCCAGCCCGCTCAAGTACCTGGCCCCCGAGCCTGCCGCGGCACCCGCGCCCGCCTCGGCAGCCACCGTCTACACGTGCCCGATGCATCCGGAAGTCCGGCAGGACCACCCGGGAGCGTGCCCGAAGTGCGGGATGGCGCTCGAGCCCGAGCTGCCGAGCGTCGAGAACGAAGAGAATCCCGAGCTCGCCGACTTCCGGCGGCGCTTCTGGTGGACCCTGCCGCTCACGGTCATCGTCACCGTGCTGGCGATGTTCGGCCATCAGCTCGAGTGGTTCGACATGGCGTCGCAGAGCTGGATCGAGCTCGTCCTGTCGGCGCCGGTCGTCCTCTGGGCAGGTTGGCCTTTCTTCGTGCGCGCCGTGCAGTCGATCGGAACCCGCAGTCCAAACATGTGGACGCTGATCGGGCTCGGGACTGCGTCGGCGTTCGCATACAGTGTCGTCGCGACGGTCGCGCCCGGCGTGTTCCCGGATTCGTTCGTGTCGATGGGACGGGTGGCGGTGTACTTTGAGGCCGCGGTCGTCATCATCTCGCTCACGTTGCTGGGCCAGCTCCTCGAGCTCAAGGCGCGCTCGCGGACCTCTGCCGCCATCAAGTCGCTGCTCGGACTTTCGCCGAAGACCGCGCGCCGGATCAACGCCGACGGCAACGAGGAGGACGTGGCCCTCACTCACGTGCACGTTGGCGATGCCCTACGAGTCCGACCTGGCGAGAAGGTGCCCGTGGACGGCGTGGTGATCGAGGGCCAGAGCGCAGTAGACGAATCCATGCTGACCGGCGAACCGCTGCCGGTCACCAAGGGCCCGGGCGACAAACTGATCGGCGCCACGCTCAACACCAGCGGGGCGCTCGTCATGCGCTCCGAAAGGGTCGGCGCGCAGACGATGCTCGCGCAGATCGTGCAGATGGTCGCGCAGGCGCAGCGATCCAGGGCGCCGATGCAGCGCATGGCGGACAGAGTCGCCGGCTGGTTCGTCCTGGTGGTGGTCGCCATCGCCCTTGCGACCTTCCTCGTCTGGGGCTTCCTGGGTCCCGAGCCAAGCTGGGTCTACGGCCTGGTCAACGCGGTGGCGGTCCTCATCATCGCGTGTCCCTGCGCGCTGGGGCTGGCCACGCCCATGTCGATCATGGTGGCCACCGGCAAGGCGGCGACCGAGGGCGTACTGTTCCGCGACGCCGCCGCCATCGAGCGCCTTCGCACGGTCGATACCTTGATCGTGGACAAGACCGGTACGCTCACCGAAGGCAAGCCCGCCTTCGACCGCGCCGTGCCCATCGATGGGGTGCAAGCAGACGAGATCCTGCGGCTGGCGGCGAGCCTGGACCAGGGCAGCGAGCATCCGCTGGCGGACGCCATCGTGCGCGCCGCCCGCGAGCGCGGTCTCGCGCTCGACAGGCCCGAGACGTTCGAGTCGGGCTCGGGCATCGGAGTGCGCGGACGGGTGGCGGGCCGCGAGCTCGCGCTCGGCAACACGACGCTCATGAACCAGCTCGGCGTCGCAGTGGACAGCCTGACCTCCCAGGCAGAAGCTCTGCGTGCCGAGGGCGCCAGCGTGATGCACCTGGGGGTCGATGGCCGCTTGATGGGCCTTCTGGCCGTGTCGGACCCGATCAAGTCCAGCACTTCCGAAGCTCTGGCCATGCTGAAGGGCGCCGGCCTCCGCGTGGTGATGGCCACGGGTGACGGGCTGACCACCGCCCGCGCGGTCGCCGGCCGCCTGGGCATCGACGAGGTGCATGGCGAGGTGAAGCCGGCGGACAAGCTCGTGCTCGTCGAGCGCCTGCAGAAGGAAGGCAGAGTCGTCGCCATGGCTGGCGACGGGATTAACGACGCGCCGGCCCTGGCCAAGGCCGACGTGGGCATCGCCATGGGCACGGGCACGGACGTGGCCATGAGCAGCGCAGAGGTCACGCTCGTGAAGGGCGACCTGCGCGGCATCGCGCACGCGCGCGCGCTATCCGAAGCCACCGTCGCCAACATGAAGCAAAACCTCGGCTTCGCCTTCGTCTACAACGCGCTCGGCGTGCCGCTGGCCGCCGGGCTCCTCTATCCGCTCACCGGATGGCTGCTCTCTCCCATGATCGCCGCGTTGGCCATGAGCCTGAGCTCGGCGTGCGTCATCACCAACGCTCTGCGTCTGCGCGGGGTACGGACACGCTGACGAAGCAACAGAGTGCCCCTCTCCCGGGGGCTCGTCTCTGTGGGGGAACTAAAGGCCCTGCGCGTGCGTCCATACGGCAGTTTCGACGTAACCTCAGCTCATGAACAGACGAAATTTTCTGCGCACCCTCGCCGGTATCGGCGCCACGTTGGGATTGGGCATCGCTTCCGTGCATGCCGCTGCCGCCGAGTCCAAAGCTAAAGTCAGCAAGCTGATGAAATCCAAAGACGAGTGGAAGAAACTCCTCAGCCGCGAGCAGTACCAGGTGCTGTTCGAGGAAGACACAGAGCGTCCCGGCAGCAGCCCGCTCAACGGCGAGAAGCGTCCGGGCCTGTTCCTCTGCGCCGCCTGTTACCTGCCGCTGTTCGACGCCAGGCACAAGTTCGAGAGCGGCACCGGCTGGCCCAGCTTCTTCGACATGTTGCCGGGCCGTGTCGCCACGCGGATTGATTACAAGCTGATCTGGCCGCGCACCGAGTACCACTGCACTCGCTGCGAGGGCCACCAGGGTCATGTGTTCGACGACGGCCCCGCGCCTACCGGTCTGCGCTACTGCAACAACGGCGTCGCGCTGCGCTTCGTGCCGGCAGGCGAGCCGCTGCCTGAGCTGAGGACCTGACATGAACCCGCCAGTCAAGCGTACCGCCGCTGCCGTCGTGCTGGCGCTGTACGCCGGCTTCTCCGGCGCCGGTTCGGCGGCCACCGCCAAGGCTACGTTTGCCGGCGGTTGCTTCTGGTGCACCGAATCTGACTTCGAGAAAGTGCCCGGCGTGATCTCGGCCGTCTCCGGCTACATCGGCGGCAGCAAACCCGATCCCAGTTACGAGGAAGTCTCTGCCGGCGCCACCGGTCATGCTGAAGCCGTGGAGATCGTGTTCGATCCGGCCAGAGTCAGCTACCAGAGGCTGCTTTACGTGTACTGGCGCAGTGTCGATCCCACGGTCAAGGACCGCCAGTTCTGCGACGGCGGTCCGCAATACCGCACCGCAATTTTTACGCATGACGAAACACAGAAGAAACTGGCCGATGAGAGCAAGGCAGAGCTGGAAAGGGTCGGCAAACTAAAGAGCCCGATCCAGACCCAGATCGTCGCCGCCGAAATCTTTTACCCGGCCGAGGACTATCACCAGGACTACTACAAGAAGAATCCCCTGCGCTATCGCTACTACCGCCACACTTGCGGGCGAGAGACGCGGCTGCAAGAGATTTGGGGCAACGAGGCCGGCGCGCATTGATGGTGAGCAAGAGCAGTTTCTGCGTACGTTTTTTGCCGGGAGAGTTTTTTTGACCCCATGCAGATCGGTTCCATCCGTCTTAAGAACAATCTGATCGTTGCGCCCATGGCGGGCGTGACCGATCGGCCTTTCCGTCAGCTCTGCAAACGGATGGGTGCCGGTATGGCGGTCTCGGAGATGGTCGCGTCCAACTCTCTGTTATGGGGATCGGAGAAAACCATCCGCCGCGGTAACCATGAAGGCGAGGTCGAGCCCAAGGTGATCCAGATCGCCGGCGCCGATCCGGGCATGCTTGCCGAAGCCGCGCGGTACAACGTCGACAGCGGCGCCCAGATCATCGATATCAACATGGGCTGCCCGGCCAAGAAAATCTGCAATGTCTACGCCGGCTCCGCGCTGCTGCAGAACGAAGCGCTGGTGGCGCGCATTCTCGAGGCCGTCGTCAAAGCGGTGAGCGTTCCCGTCACCTTGAAGATCCGTACCGGCTGGAACAAGGACAATAAGAATGCGCTCACTGTCGCCAGGATCGCCGAGCACTCGGGCATTCGGTCACTCGCGATCCATGGCCGCACGCGCACCTGCATGTACATGGGCGACGCCGAGTACGACACCATCAGGGCGGTTAAACAATCGGTGAAAATTCCCGTGATCGCCAACGGCGACATCGCTACGCCGCAGAAAACGAAACACGTTCTCGAATACACCGGCGCCGATGCGGTGATGATCGGCCGCGCGGCGCAGGGCCGTCCATGGATTTTCCGCGAGATCGAGCACTACCTTAAGACCGGCATGGAGCTGCCGCCGCCGCAGGTTGAGGAAATCCATCGCATACTGCTCGGTCACCTGGATGACCTGTATTCGTTCTACGGAACCTTCACCGGCGTGCGCGTGGCGCGTAAGCACATCTCCTGGTACACCAAGGGCTTGGTCGGCTCCGCCGCCTTCCGCGCTCACATGAATACGCTGGAAACGGTCGCAGCACAGCTTGAAACCGTGCATCGCTTTTTCGACGAATTAAGCGCACGGTGCAGACAATTACAGTACTCGGAAGGCGATTTGGCGCGCTCGGCGCTTCTATAAGCATTCTGCATCAACGGTACACCCCGGGAGAGGGTCTCCTTGCAGGACATGATAGCGTGTAGAATGAGGATCGTGACATACAGTTGTGCGTTCTGCGGCGAGAACAACGACGTTTTGCTGGACCCGAGCGGGGGACGCCGCCAGACCTTCACCGAGGACTGCGCGGTCTGCTGCCGGCCTAATCTAATTACGCTCACCTTCGGGGATGACGGCAGCGTGCGCCTCGATGCGGCTCAAGAGTATGAAGCGTGAGCACCGAGGCACGCCAGCTCGCCTCGAATAAGATGCCGTTCTTCATGGGAAAGCGCAGGTCGGATCACGACTCACGAACGACGACCCGCGCCTTGCTTATGTCAGGACTACTGGACGCCATCGAGATAGAGACCGGCCAGAACCCCTCGGCCAGCGTCATCTGGATGCACGGCTTGGGCGCCGACGGCGGCGATTTTGTGCCTATCGTGGACGAGCTCGGGCTCGACGCGGCGCCGGCGCTCCGTTTCGTGTTCCCTCACGCGCCGATGCGGCCGGTGACTATTAACGGGGGCGCCGTCATGCGCGCCTGGTACGACGTCTCCTTCGGCGATCTCGAAGGCACGTCGCGCCGCACCGACGAGCGGGGCGTCCGCGAATCGCAAGCGCAGATCAACGCCCTGATCGATCGCGAAGGAAAGCGCGGGGTCGCCGCGTCGCGGATCGTGCTCGCCGGATTCTCGCAGGGCGGCGCGATCGCGCTGCAGACCGGGCTGCGCCACCCCGATACGCTCGCGGGCGTGGTGGCGCTGTCGGCCTACCTGCCGCTCGCGGAGTCGCTGCCGCAGGAAGCGCCGGCGGCCAACAAAGGAACGCCCATCTTCATGGCCCACGGCCTCTACGACCCGGTCGTGCCGCTGACGATGGGCGCGGGTTCGAAGACCTTTCTGGTCGGGCTCGGCTATTCCGTCGAGTGGCACCAGTATCCGATGCCGCACTCGGTCTGCCCGCAGGAAATCGGCGATATCGGCGCCTGGCTGCGGAAAATACTAAATGCGTGACGTGCTCAAGTGCGACTCACGCCTTCTAGCTACGCACGCATCCTCATGTCACGAATTATCGCGTCACGCCGCCAGGCTCACGCTATGTCGTGTCGTTCGCAACCGGAATGCCTCAGCGGGTAAGCGGGTCTATGTGTGGTCGCTTCGTGCGTTATTCTTCGCCCGAGATCTTTGCGGAGCTGTTCGGGGCGCGCGGGATGCTGAACCTTGCGCGAAGCTACAACGTTGCTCCCTCCCAACCGGTGCTCGTCGCGCGCAATGGCGAGGGGGGAGGCCGGGAGCTCGCGCTACACCATTGGGGCCTGATTCCATCCTGGTCTAAGGAGCCAAAAACGCCTTACAGCACGATCAATGCGCGCGCCGAGACGGTGGATACTAAGCCGGCCTTCCGGCATGCCATTCGGCACCGGCGCTGCCTCATCGGGAGCGATGGTTACTACGAATGGAAAAAGCTCGAGCGCACCCCCTACTTCATACGGCTCAAAGATGCCGCGCCGTTCGCGTTTGCGGGTCTTTGGGAGCCCTGGGAACGCGGGGACGAGCGTATCGATTCGTGCAGCATCATCGTCACCGATGCGGCCGAGGCCCTTCGGGATATTCACGACCGGATGCCGGTCATCCTCTCACCTGAGCACTACGATACCTGGATGGATCCCGAGTTGGCCGATCCCGTTCAGCTCAAACCGCTGCTCGCGCCTTATCCGAGCGAGCGCATGGAAGCCTATCCCGTGAGCACGCGGGTGAACAGTCCAAAGAATAACCACGCCGATCTCATCGTACGCATGTCGTTGCCGCCAACGGGTGATATCATCACCCCGTGACAACGCGATAACCGCGTGCGTGCGAGGGTTGCGTCGATACTGTCTTACCCGCGCAAAGCGACCTCGGAACGCGCACCTACGTTTAGGAACTCTTGTGGCGGATACGATCGCTCTCCTAGTGCTGGCCGTTGGGATATGGTTCTGGAACGATTCAGCGCGGACACGGGAGCAAACCCTGAAATATTGTCGCGATGCCTGCCGCGAATTGGATATTCAGCTACTCGAAGAGACCGTGGCGCTCGCTCATACCAGACTCAAGCGTGACGCGCGAGGCCATTTTTTGGTGCACCGCTGGTACCGCTTTGAGTTCAGCACCGACGGCACGGACCGCCATCGGGGTGTGGCCTCCGTCGCCGGGCAGATCGTTGAGTTCGTTCGCTTCGAACACCCGCAAGGCCCGCTCATAATCCCGTCTAGCAGGCCGCATGAGGTCGCCTAAGAAAAGGGGCTCGTCGGCAGAATCTATGGGTATTCCGTTAACTCCCGGAGGGAGAGGGAGTTAACCGTAGCGCCCTTGCCTCGAGATCTCGAACCCGAAAACTCGTGGCCAGGTCTAAATAAACAGACACAGATTATCATGCGATCATTGCCAGACCGCTTCTCCACTGACCTACAAATTCTGCGGAAGAGCCAGAAAAGGCTACCATTTCGCTCGTCCCTACTGGTCTTTCGGCGGAGTGCGCACAACCAAGAGACGAATTTCGGTCATGTCTTCCATGGCGAAACGCACGCCCTCCCTACCTAGTCCGCTGTCTTTCACGCCGCCATAGGGCATGTGATCCACGCGCCACGAGGGAACGTCACCGATGACCACGCTACCCACATCGAGCCGCTCCCAGGCGCGGTGGGCTTTGTAGAGATCGCGCGTGAAGAGTCCGGCCTGCAGCCCAAATTCACTATCGTTGATTTCGTCCAGGGCCGCCTCGAACGATCGAAAAGGAGCCAGCACCGCCACCGGCCCGAACGCCTCCTGCGTGCACACGTCCTCGGTCTTGGGCACGTTTTCCAACAGGGTGGGCTCCAGCATCGCCCCCCGCCGCTGGCCTCCGCACAAAAGACGTGCGCCCGCTTTCACTGCATCTTGAATCCAGCCGTCCAGACGCGTGGCTTCCGCATCGGAAATCAACGGGCCGATGAACGTCGATTCATCCTTGGGATCACCGCATTTCAATTTTTGGGTGGTGGCCACGAGCTTGGATCGAAAAGCCTCGTATATTCTTTCGTGGATCAGGATTCGTTGTACGCTGATGCAACTCTGACCGGATTGGTAGAACGCTCCGAAAATAATGCGCTCGACGGCGTCCTCGGGATCGGCGTCCTCGTCGACGAGGCAAGCGGCGTTGCCTCCCAACTCGAGGGTGACCTTTTTCTTGCCCGCCTTCGCCTTGAGGCCCCATCCGACGGCCGCAGAGCCCGTGAAGCTCAGAAACTTGAGCCTCGGATCCTCGGTGAACAGGCCGGCTCCGTCCCGGTGGCAGGGCAAGATCGAAAAAGCGCCTTCGGGCAAGTCGGTCTCGGCGAGCACCTCTCCGATGATGAGAGCGCCCAAGGGGGTTCGGCTCGCCGGCTTGAGAACGAAAGGGCAACCCGCGGCAATGGCAGGCGCTACTTTATGGGCGGCTAGATTGAGCGGAAAGTTGAAGGGGGATATGAACGAGCAAGGCCCGATGGGCACCCGCTTCCACATCCCCACATATCCTTTGGCGCGCGGAGTAATGTCCAAGGGAAGCACCTCCCCCGTCATTCGAGTGGCTTCCTCGGCGGCAATCCGAAACGTATCGATGAGGCGCATGACTTCGCCCCGGCTATCCTTAATGGGCTTTCCGGCCTCGACACAAAGGAGCAGCGCAAGCTCCTCGGCTCGCTTTTCGAAGCGCTTTACGCAGTGGTGGAGCACTTTGGCCCGCGCATAAGCGGGCAGGCGGGCCATGGGCCCGGTGGCCTCGACCGTTTTCTGAATGGCGCGGTCGATGGTTTTCGCGTCGGCCAGAGCCACGCGGGCCGCTACCTCGCCGCTGTATTTGTCGGTGACCTCGAGATCCCCGTTGGGCTGTTCGGGCCGGTTCGCCACATAACACGGGTATACGTCCCGCATCGTCATCGCGGGGCGGGAGAGGGAGTTAACGGAATACCCACGCCTCACCGCCTCATCGAATCAAAGAACTCGGGATTGGTCTTCGTAGCCTTGAGCCGCTCCAAGAGAAACTCCATAGCCGCTACCTCGTCCATAGGGTTGAGGAGCTTGCGCAGGATCCACATCTTTTGCAGCTCATCACTGTCGGTCAGCAATTCTTCTCGGCGCGTCCCCGAGCGGTTGATATTGATCGCCGGGAAGATGCGTTTCTCGTAGATCCTGCGGTCGAGATGGATCTCCATATTCCCGGTGCCTTTGAATTCCTCGTAGATCACATCGTCCATACGCGAGCCGGTGTCGATCAGGGCAGTAGCGATAATCGTCAAGCTCCCGCCTTCCTCGATCTTTCTGGCGGCCCCGAAGAAGCGCTTGGGTTTTTGCAAGGCGTTGGCGTCCACGCCGCCGGTCAACACCTTGCCCGAGGCCGGCACGACGGTATTGTACGCGCGCGCCAAGCGCGTGATCGAGTCGAGCAAAATAACCACATCGATTTTGTGCTCGACTAAACGCTTGGCTTTCTCGATGACCATTTCCGCCACTTGCACGTGGCGGGTAGCGGGTTCATCGAAGGTGCTCGAGATGACTTCACCCTTCACGGAACGCTCCATCTCCGTGACTTCCTCCGGACGCTCGTCGATCAGCAGCACCATGAGGTAGCAGTCCGGATGGTTGAGCTCAAGCGAGTGCGCGATGCTTTGCAGCATCACAGTCTTGCCCGCTTTAGGCGGCGATACGATGAGACCTCGCTGGCCCCGTCCGATCGGCGCCACGAGATCGATGACACGCGGCGTCAGGTCCTCGGTGGTGCCGTTGCCGATCTCGAGCTTCAGCCGTTCGTGCGCGAACAGCGGGGTGAGGTTTTCGAACAGGACCTTATTCTTGGCCGCCTCCGGGGGTTCGAAGTTAATCTCGTTGACCTTGAGGAGCGCGAAGTAGCGTTCGCCGTCCTTCGGCGGCCGGATTTTCCCCGAGATCGTGTCGCCGGTGCGCAGGTTGAATCGCCGGATCTGACTCGGCGAGACGTAAATATCGTCGGGACCCGCGAGGTAGGAGCTATCGCCGGAGCGCAGAAACCCGAACCCGTCCTGAAGGATCTCCAACACACCGTTACCGGAGATATCCTCGCCTTTCTTGGCATGCGCCTTGAGGATCCCGAAGATGACGTCTTGCTTGCGCGAGCGCGCCACGCCTTCGAGACCCATGCCTTCGCCGATCTCGATGAGTTCCGATACGGGTTTTAGCTTAAGCTCTGTTAGATTCATAATCCCTGATGTGAGGGAGAAGCAATGAACGTAAATCGCCCCCCGGTGGTGTTGCAACGAAAAGCTAACGTTAGGAAGGAGCGCTTAAGAGGTGCGCCTAGCTGCGAATAATAACGTAGCACGCGGATAATATGCCGTCTAGCCCTGCATAGGCATTCCTCAAGAAACCGGATGTGTAAGACAGGCGCTAAGGAAGCTCTGCAAAAGTTACTGCGCAGCCCATCTGCTTTGTCGCGTGCTCGCGCGTCGCTCGCCTATCTACCTGATATGTCTCGCGACTCGCTCCGCGGCTTCGCGCATCTGGGCTTGCTCGCGACACTTTTACAGAGCTTCCTTAAATGTAACTGCTGATAAAGGCCGCCAATTGAGATTTCGATAACGCGCCGACCTTCGTGGCCTCGACGTTCCCCTCCTTGAACATCATCAAGGTGGGAATTCCGCGAATGCCATACTTGGGCGGCGTCAGCGGATTTTCGTCGATATTGAGCTTGGCCACCTTGATTTTGGATTTATACTCTTCGGAGATCTCATCGAGGATCGGGGCGATCATCCGGCAGGGCGCGCACCATTGTGCCCAATAATCCACCAAAACCGGCACATCGGACCTTAACACTTCTTCGTCGAAACTCGTATCGGTTACATGGACGACATTAGCGCTCATGGGTTCTCTTTTATATTGCGCCATCAGGCGATGGGCTACAATGACATTTTTAGGCTAATTACGCGCTGATTGCAAGTCCAGGAATATTACTAACACGATGGAGAAAACGCATCTCACGCATCTCACGTTCGCCGAACTTGGGCTTTCCCAGAGCCTGCTCGACGGGTTAAACGACGCCGGGTTCGCATGTTGTACGCCGATCCAAGCGCAAACTCTGCCACTGGCGCTCGACGGACAGGATGTGGCGGGGCAGGCGCAAACAGGCACCGGCAAGACCATTGCTTTCTTGCTCGCGGCGATGCACAGGCTTTTGTGCGTCGCTCCCGCGCCGAATCGCAAGCCGAATCAGCCGCGCGCGGTGGTGGTGGCGCCTACGCGCGAGTTGGTCCTGCAAATTCACCACGATGCCTTGCTCATCAGCCGCTTTACCGCGCTCCGCATTGCTTTGGTCTACGGCGGGGTGGATTACGAAAAGCAGCGAGCGGCGCTCGGGGAAAAGCCGGATCTGCTCATCGCCACGCCCGGCCGCCTGATCGATTACCACAAACAACGGGCGGTCGATTTTCGCGCCGTCGAGGTCACGGTGCTCGATGAGGCCGATGCGATGTTTGATTTCGGCTTTATCCGCGATATTAGATTTTTGTTGCGGCGCATGCCGCCGCCGCCCGAGCGACTCACACTGCTGTTCTCGGCCACCTTGTCGTGGCGGGTCCACGAGCTGGCCTACGAGCACATGAACAACCCTCATATCGTGGTCATCGACCCGGACAAGGTCACGGTCGACCAGGTAACGCAGCGGCTCTACCATATCGAGAGCAAGGACAAGCTGGCGTTGCTGTTGGGTTTATTGCAGCAGATCAAATCGCCGCGCGTCCTGGTCTTCGTCAACACCAAGCGCGGTGCCGAGACGGTATCGATTACTCTCAATGCCAACGGGCTTGCGGGAAAGGCTCTATCGGGTGACGTACCGCAGAAACAGCGCCAAGCGTTGCTTGGCCGCTTCGCGCGCGGCGAGCTGTCGACATTGATCGCCACGGATGTGGCCGCGCGTGGATTACACATTCCCGAGGTCAGTCATGTCATTAATTTCGATCTGCCGCAAAATGCCGAGGATTATGTCCACCGGATCGGGCGTACGGCACGGGGAGGCGTCAGCGGAGATGCGATCAGCTTCGCTTGTGAAGAGTATGTCTATTCCTTACCCGAGATCGAAGCCTTCATCGGCCATAAAATCCCGGTGGCGCGCGTCGACGCTCAGATCTTGGCGCCTTCCATGACCAAAATGCCGCGAAGCCGGCGCCCGCGGGCGCGCCGCCCCTCTGGGGTCCGGCGAACGGCTCCAGCCAACCGGTGAGACTCACGCCCGGCGGAGCGAACCACTCCGTGCGTCCATCGAAATTGCTTCGATAGCTCCGCATGAAATCCTTCAGCCGCACCGCCGGATTTATTCTCATGTTATTGCTTGTCTTAACCAATTCAGGTTGCGGCCAAAAGGGTCCCCTGTATTTGCCCGATAAACCGGAAAAGATCGAACAGCATGGACGCATTTAGCTACCGCGGTGATGAGCTTTATGCGGAGGACGTGCCTTTGGCGGAGATTGCCGCGCGCTTTTGCACTCCATGCTACGTCTACTCGCGCGCGGCGATCGAAACCGCCTGGCGCGCGTTCGAGCACTCCCTGCATCCCCATCCGCACCTTATCTGCTATGCGGTCAAAGCCAATTCCAATCTTGCGATCTTGAATCTCCTGGCACGCCTGGGCTCGGGATTCGACATCGTTTCCGGCGGCGAGTTGGAACGGGTGTTATGCGCGCGCGGCGATCCCGCCCGCATCGTGTTTGCCGGGGTGGGTAAACGCGCGGATGAAATGCGCCGGGCGCTCGATGTGGGGATCCATTGTTTTAACGTCGAATCGGTCGCGGAGCTCGAACGCTTGAACCAGGTGGCCGCGTCCATGAACCGCCGCGCTCCGATCGCAATTCGCGTCAATCCCGATATAGCCGCCGATACGCACCCTTACATTTCAACCGGACAGAGTGCTCACAAATTCGGCGTTGCCGCTGATGAGGCCGTCGCGGCCTATCGGCGGGCGGCTGCGCTAGAGCACCTGGAAATACGCGGGATCGCTTATCATATCGGATCGCAGATCACCTCCATGGAACCGCTGCTGCAGGCCTTGGAGCGTCTGTTGATCCTCGCCGATGCGCTCGCAAGTGAGGGTATCGCGCTGCAGCATCTGGACCTCGGCGGCGGGTTGGGCGTGCGCTACCGCGCTGAATCTCCGCCGGACCCCGCGGACTATGGGCAGGCGATCGCCGCACGGCTCCGCGACCGCGAATACGCCGTGATCATCGAGCCGGGCCGGGCGGTAGCCGGCCCCGCGGGGGTGTTGCTCACGCGCGTGGAATACCTCAAACGCGTCGGCGATAAGCACTTTGCCGTGGTGGATGCGGCCATGAACGATCTCATTCGGCCGGCCCTATACGACGCTTGGCAAGAGATCAGTCCGGTAGAAAAGCGCGCGGGGGCCGAAGCAATCTACGACATCGTCGGACCCGTTTGCGAGACCGGCGATTTCCTCGGGCGTGACCGTTCGCTCGCCATCGCGCCCGGCGATCTGCTCGCCGTCCGCACCGCCGGGGCCTACGGTTTCAGCATGAGCTCGACCTACAACTCGCGCCCCCGCGCCGCCGAAATCCTGGTGGACGGAGCTCATCCGCACCTCGCGCGTAAGCGTGAGATCATCGCTGATTTGATGGCGGGTGAGATCATCGCGCCGCTTTCCTGATGGACCGGATCCCGGAACCCGAGCTTATGGATGACGAGGGGCAGGCGCGCGCCTATGCGCAGGCCGATTTCTCCGAGCCGCACTCGCGCTTCGTGGCGTATTTCAAACTCGCGTTTCCGCATAGCCCGACGGACGGCACGGCGGTCGATTTAGGATGCGGCCCGGCGGATGTCACCGCTCGCTTTGCGTGCGCCTTTCCGCAATTGACGATCGACGGCGTCGATGGCGCCGAGGTGATGCTCAAGTATGGGCAGGCGCGCTTGCGGCAAGACGGCTTGACCGGTCGCGTCTGTCTGGTGCATCAGCGGCTGCCGGGCCGGGCAGGCCTGCGCGCCGCCTATGACATCGTTATTTCAAATAGCTTGTCGCACCACTTAAGCGACCCGCTGATTCTATGGAATACGGCCAATGTTTTAACCCGTAGCGGCGGGCGCGTGTTTGTGATGGACCTCTGCCGGCCCGAGAACCGCGCACGGGCCGAGGGTCTCGTCGATCAATACGCGGCGGGGGAACCGCCGGTCCTGCAACGCGATTTTCTCAATTCCCTCTTGGCCGCCTACGAACCGGAAGAAGTACGCGCGCATATCGACCGTGCCGGCCTGCGTGGCTTCACCGTTAAACCCGTTTCCGATAGACACTGGATCGCCTATGGCTGGCGCTGAGGGCTATCGAGTCATTTGCCCCCTCGCGGAGCATGATGTTTTTAGAACGCACTATTCTGGTGCATTCTGAGATCGGTATTGGTTGAGCCTGCCGCACGAACCGAGAGAGTCGGTAAGGAACGAATACCATGTCATAATGCGCGCCGCGGTGGTCTTCGGTCGGTGGTCGAGCGCGTGCGAAAATCATGGACGCGCGAGTTAAGTTACTGCATGGCGCGCAAACTGCTGCCCTCTAAAATTCAGTGGTGCTAATGACAGCAGCCCAATGAGAGATTCTCTCTTGGCTGGAGGAGAGCCCATGTTCGCAGATAAGGTCTTAACACTCATAAAAGAACAAGAAGTCAAATTCGTCGACCTGCGTTTTACCGATACCCGCGGTAAGGAACAGCATGTGTCCATACCCGCGAAGCTTATCGATGCTGGTTTCTTCCAGGACGGTAAGATGTTTGACGGATCATCGATCGCCGGTTGGAAGGGTATTAACGAATCCGACATGACGTTGATGCCCGAGGCAGAGACGGCGGTCATCGATCCGTTCTTCGATGAAACCACGCTCATCATCCGTTGCGATGTCATCGAGCCCTTGACCGGACAGGGTTACGCGCGCTGCCCGCGCTCTCTGGCCAAACGCGCCGAAGTCTATATGAAGTCAATCGGGATCGCGGATGCCGCCTATTTTGGACCCGAACCGGAGTTCTTCGTGTTCGATGATGTGCGCTGGGGGGCGGATATTTCCGGCGCCTTCTATAAGATCGATTCGGAAGAGTCTTCTTGGAACTCGGAGAAAGTCTTCTCCGAGGGCAACATCGGTCATCGCCCAGGCGTCAAGGGCGGTTACTTCCCGGTGCCGCCTGTCGATTCTTTACAGGATATACGCTCATCGATGTGCCTCATGCTGGAAAAGATGGGAGTAACGCCCGAGGTGCATCACCATGAGGTAGCGACTGCCGGTCAGTGCGAGATCGGCACGCGCTTCAATACGCTGGTGCGGCGCGCCGACGAGTTGCAGATCTTGAAATACGTGGTCCACAACGTCGCGCACGGGTATGGAAAAACCGCGACGTTTATGCCGAAGCCCTTAGTCGGCGACAACGGTAACGGCATGCATGTGCACCAATCCCTGGCGAAAGGCGGCAAGAATCTCTTTGCGGGCGACGGATATGCCGGGCTCTCGGAGATAGCGCTTTTCTATATCGGCGGAATCATCAAACACGCCCATGCGCTGAACGCGATCACCAATGCTTCGACCAACAGCTACAAACGGCTCGTTCCGGGCTTCGAGGCGCCGGTCATGCTCGCCTATTCGGCCCGAAACCGGTCGGCTTCGATACGCATCCCTTACGACGTCAGCCCCAAAGGCCGGCGTCTCGAGATACGCTTTCCGGATTCCACCGCCAACCCCTATCTGGCGTTTACGGGGATGCTCATGGCCGGCTTGGACGGCATCGCCAACAAGATCCACCCCGGAGAACCGATGGACAAGGACCTCTACGATCTGCCGCCCGAGGAAGAGGCCGAGATCCCGAAGGTTTGCCACGCGTTCGACCAGGCACTGGCGGCGCTCGACAACGATCGCGGGTTTCTAAAGGCCGGCGGTGTGTTCACCGACGATGTGATCGATGCGTACATTAAACTCAAAATGGACGAGGTGACGCGCCTGCGCATGACCACCCATCCCGTCGAGTTCGATATGTACTATAGCGTCTAAGGGAGAGGCTGCTACGATGCGCAAGAAGGGCCTTTATCGGGCCCTTTGCATTTAATCGACTTGCGGCTTGGCAACAAGTTGGCTACGCTGTCAGCATGCGCCTGCTCATCCTCTGCTGCCTGCTCGTCATCACCAGCATGGCCCACGCGCCGGTCTATAAATGGACCGATGCGGAAGGCAACCTACAATTTTCCGATAAACCGCAGCCGGGCGCGGAAGAGGTCAAAGGGATCAAGCTGCAGACCTATGAAGCCCCTCCGATGAAGGAGTCCGAATCGCCCGAGGAAGCGCCGCAAGAGAAGTTCGCCGGTTACAAGAAAGTAGAAATACTCGCGCCGGCCAATGACGAGACGATTTGGGACAATATTGGCACTGTCCGTGTCGAAGTGGGACTGGCGCCCGAACTGGAGGTCGCTCTCGGGCATAAAGTCGTGCTGTCGGTTGATGGAAATCCGTCTAAGGGGGCTGCGGCGACTGACTTCACGCT
>JALZJW010000067.1 GCA_030859565.1 Pseudomonadota bacterium | reverse complement strand
CCATTATACCCTGCGGTTCCTGCGCGCCGCGCGCCTCGCGGGCGGGCGTGCTCGCTACGATTTCTTCACAAGCTCTGAGATGCAACGCCTGGTCGTTGGATGCCTGTTACTCGCCCTGACCGGGCAGGCCTGGGCGCATAAGGCCAGCGACAGCTACCTGGACGTGCAAGTGGGCGATGAACGCATCGAAGTGCGGTGGGACATCGCGTTACGCGATCTGGATTTTGCCATCGGCCTCGATGGCGACGGCGATGGGGCAATCACCTGGGGCGAGGTCCGCGCTCGCCTACGAATGATTCGGGACTACGCCATGCCGCACCTGCGTTTTGGGAGCGGCGATGGCCAATGCACACCGCGGGGCGAGCGGCAGCTCATCGATCATCATAACGACGGCGCCTATGCCGTTTTGAAGTTCGAGCTTACCTGTCCGCCCAGCGCCACGGATGTTCAAATCCATTATGACTTGCTCTTCGATCTCGATGCGGCGCACCGCGGGCTGCTGCGTCTCACCTACCGCGGGAGTACCCAGCCGGCAATCTTCAGTCCCTCGCGCCCGCGCCAATCTTTTTCCCTGGGATCGCTGCACTCGCTGGATGGATTTCTGGCCTACGGCCGCGAGGGGGTGTGGCACATCTGGATGGGCTACGACCATGTGTTGTTCCTGCTCAGCTTGTTGCTGCCAGCGGTTTTACATCGCCGTGGGCGGATCTGGGTCCAGGCCGATGATTTTCGGGCCGCTTTCCTCGATGTCGTAAAGATCGTCACGGCCTTCACCTTGGCGCATTCCGTCACGCTCAGCCTCGCGGCGCTCGGAACCCTGAAGCTGCCCTCGCGCTGGGTCGAAACCGCCATCGCCGCTTCGATCATCGTGTCGGCGCTCAATAATCTCTATCCGGTCGCGTATCGCCAGCGCTGGTCTCTGGCGCTAATCTTCGGCCTGATTCATGGCCTGGGCTTCGCAAATGTGCTCGGGGACCTCGGCCTGCCGGCCGGCGGGCGCGTGCTGGCCCTGCTCGGGTTCAATCTCGGTGTCGAGCTTGGACAGCTCGTGATCGTGAGCGCCTTCCTGCCCTTGGCTTTTAGCGCGCGCGCGACGCGGGCCTACCGCCAGCTTGTCCTCGGTCTCGGATCGTCAGCGATCGCCCTGCTTGGCTTCCTGTGGTTCGTCGAGCGTGGATTCAATCTGGAAATTCTGGGGAGCTAGCCTCAACGATAGTGAGCGGCCTGCTCAGTACAAAACCTAGCATGGAGAGGCAAGTGTGCTCTTGGGGCTTCGAGTCCTCACAATCATCGGCCGTCACTATCTCAACGGCATCGCTCAGCCCGCGTAGCCTACGCTTGCTGGTTAGACGGCAGCTGCGTGAAAACTGTTGCTCTTCGACTTTGCAACTCAAAGACCTACAACGCGATTCCAGTCAGCTATGTACATGTAGAGCCTCTGGAATTCGCTCGGCAGCAACATGCGGTTGTGTGCGATGAAGTGGCGCACCTTCTCCATTTCGTCCATGCGCTGTTTCAGCCAATGCTGTGAGGGAATTACTTGGAAATGTTCCCATTTGTCTATGATGATCTGAGCCAGATGACCAAACTCGATGAAGCCTAGGAGATCGGTCCTTTCGCCTTCCAGCCACGAGTCCTTGGCTGCGGCAGCAATGCGACTCTCTGCATGCTCGCGAATCTTGTTCGGAATTTCCGCCGACCAGTTCTCGCCGACTTTCTCTCTAAGGGTCTCTCGAACAAATTCACGAACTTCGTTCTCGAAGCAATAGAGCACTGCGTAGAGACGCGCCGTCTCAAGGGCTTGATTCCGACGAGATACGCCGAACGGTGACAGAGCTTCAGCCAGTAGTTTGTCTTCTGCGTCGGCGAGATCCGCTCCGACCTGAATTCCCGCGCCCTGGAACTTCGACGCCTCGGACTCGAACATCAATCCCCGGAACAAAAAGTCTCGTAAGTCCTTACTCTTCAAGTAGGTGGTCCCGAAGCGACTTAAAGATCGCGTTGTAAACCTCAACGTCCTTCGATGCTGGTAGATGAATCTGGATGTTGTAGTGCAGACCCGGAGGGTGAGTGCGGCGAGTCTTCTCGTCGTCTTCTTTCTTCTCAGGCGGCGCCTTAGTTTTGCCTTCGTCGCTGCCCGTTTCGGTGATCTTGGTGGCTTTCTTTGCTGGTGCGGTTTTGAGGTCAGACAACTTAAGCAGCGAGTAGAAGGTCTTCGTCATCAGCGAAGCAACGTGATCGCTCACGTTATGAAAGCTCTTGAACTTGCCCTGTATTGCCGCCTTGTCTGCATCAGTTGGATGTTCCTTTATGAGAAAGATGTCACCGTATGCATCTCGAAGCGCCTCCGCCATTACAGCTTTCGACCTTGAATGATCTCGGTAGTCGTGATACCGGGTCGTCGGTTTTCCGTCCGGCGACAGGAAACCAAGATCCTTTAGCATTGGAAGCATCACGCGGTCGTTGGACGAGGAGAAGCCCCAATCCTTGAGCAGTTGCTGGGTAAATTGCTCCGGAGCTTGACCGTCGCGGACCTTCTCGAATAGCTCCGGCAGACGGCTGGATCGCTACGGTGTACTTGTTCGTCAGTGGCATTGAGGCTCCCCTACAATTAGTGCCGTCTAACATCAAATGATCGGCCCATCGGCCGCGTTATCACACGGCGGGGCCCCCCTAAGGATAGGAAATATTCCTTGACGTTCAAGCACTTTATTATCCTTTGGGCCGCATGAACGGCCGGGGAAAGACTGCAAGCCAAGTGGAACACGGGGTCTTGCTACCCCCGCCGTGTTGTATCACGACGCTCTTTCTCGATGCGCGCAAAATAGCTTATCGCCGTCAAGGACTGTGAACATGTCCTCATGAATGATCTCCCGGCACTCGGCTGCATCGCCCTTATCTGTTGCTAATTACCGTTGCTCTCGCTATGGGAGCCGAGGTATCTCTGTTCGAACCCGTCGTTGACATCCCCGTCCCTGGGATCGGAATCCCGCCATCCCTGTCGGAAAGGCGCACGGCGTAGCCACTTCTGCCCTAAAGGAGAGGAACGATCATCAAGGCCACGATGTTGATGATCTTGATGAGCGGGTTGATCGCAGGGCCGGCCGTGTCTTTGTAAGGATCGCCCACGGTGTCACCCGTCACCGCCGCCTTGTGGGCGTCTGAACCCTTGCCCCCGTGATGGCCGTCCTCGATATACTTCTTGGCGTTGTCCCAGGCGCCGCCCCCGACGGTCATCGAGATGGCCACGAAGATCCCGGTGACGATGGTGCCGAGCAGTAGACCCCCAAGCGCCTTGGGACCCGCATCGCCCCCCATCAGCAAACCGAGCCCCAAGGCCACGGCGATCGGCACCAAAACCGGCAGCAGCGAGGGGACGATCATCTCCTTGATGGCGGCCCGGGTCAGCAGGTCCACGGCCGTGGAGTAATCGGGCTTCGCGGTGCCCTCCATGATCCCCGGGATCTCGCGGAATTGCCGCCGCACCTCCAAGACCACGGAGCCCGCGGCCCGCCCGACGGCCTCCATGGCCATCGCGGCGAAGAGGTAGGGGACGAGACCCCCGATGAAAAGACCGATAATCACCGCCGGATCCGAGAGATCGAAGCTTATCTTCATCCCGGCGTGCTCCAAGCTGTGGGTATAGTCAGCGAACAACACCAACGCCGCGAGTCCCGCCGAACCGATGGCATACCCCTTGGTCACGGCCTTGGTCGTGTTTCCGACGGCATCGAGCGGATCGGTGATCCCGCGCACCTCGGGCGGGAGATCGGCCATCTCGGCGATGCCGCCGGCGTTGTCGGTGATGGGACCATAAGCGTCGAGGGCCACGATGATGCCGGTCATCGACAGCATGCTGGTCGCGGCGATCGCGATCCCGTAGATGCCGGCGAAGGCATAGGCGAGGAAAATGCTCGCGCAGACGGCCAGAACGGGGAGCGCCGTCGCCTTCATCGAAACCGCAAGCCCGGCGATGATATTGGTCGCATGTCCAGTGGTCGAGGCTTCCGCGATATGGCGCACCGGCGCATACTGGGTGCCCGTATAGTATTCCGTGACCCGGACCAGCGCCCCCGTGAGCGCCAGACCCACGAGGGAGGACAGATACAAGGCGATGACGTTGTATTCGTCCACGCTCCACATCATGAATATCGTGACGGGTAGAAAGGCGACCGCCGCGATCCCGCCCGCGACGATCAATCCGCGGTAGAGGGCGTCCATGATCTTGCCGCCTTCCGTGGCCTTGACGAAAAAGGTGCCGATGATCGAGGCGATGATCGACACCCCCCCGAGTGCGAGCGGATAGAGCACCGCGTCCACTGTGGCGCTTTTCACCAGCAACGTCCCGAGCAGCATGGTAGCGATTACGGTGACGGCATAGGTCTCGAAGAGATCGGCCGCCATACCCGCGCAGTCGCCGACATTATCCCCCACGTTATCCGCGATAACGGCGGGATTCCTGGGATCATCTTCCGGGATCCCGGCCTCGACCTTGCCGACCAGATCTGCGCCGACATCAGCGCCCTTGGTGAAGATGCCGCCGCCCAAGCGCGCGAAGATCGAGATCAAGGAACCGCCGAAGCCTAAACCGACGAGCGGGGCAAGGTCCACCGTCGCACCCTCGGGGGCGAGCGCCGCGAGCAGAGCGTAATAACCGGCCACGCCTAATAGCCCGAGGCCCACGACCAAGAGTCCGGTGATGGCGCCGCCTCGAAACGCCAGGGTCAAAGCGGGGTTTAGACCGCTTTTCGCCGCTTCGGCGGTGCGCAGATTGGCGCGCACGGAGATGTTCATGCCGATGTAGCCCGTCGCGCCCGAGAGCACCGCTCCGAGCAAGAAGCCGAAGGCTGTTTTCCAGTCGAGCACGATCCCAATGAGGAGAAACAATCCGGCCCCGACCTTGGCGATGGTCGTGTATTGGCGATTGAGATAGGCCGATGCCCCTTGCTGAATAGCCGCGCCAATCTCGCGCATCCGTTCGGAGCCTTCGGGTTGCAACAGGATCCATTGCACCGACCAGGCGCCGTAAGCGATGGCCAGGCCGCCGCAAACCAGCGCGAAGGCGAGCGACAATGATCCCAGCAACAAGCTCAGTAGCAGTATCGCCGCGGCGATGCCCCCCGCGATAGTCAGATAGTGGCGATTGCTTAGCAATGTCTGTAGGAAGCTTTGTCCTTCCTGGCGCACTTCGAGGGCTATTTCTTTTACCGCGCTAGCAACTTGCATGTGAGGACTCCCCAGTTGTTATGGCATTAAAAAAGGGGCTGCCCGCCCCGTAGGATTATGCGGTAAATAGTAATGGATTATGATCGACGTTAAAAGGCGGTTGCCGAAGGCTAGGTTCTTTCTGTAATCTGAAAGACGGCATAACTATTGAGATTACGACCATGGGACACACCGTGGCCTTTACTCGGCCGGACGGAAGGGCCTCAAGCGGGTACTATGTGAGCGCCGCGGCGGGCGATAGCGCGCCGGGCATCGTGGTGATCCAGGAATGGTGGGGTGTTAACCAGCAGATCAAGGGCGTGGCACACAAACTCTCAGCGCGTGATTAGAACATACGACCCCGGCGCCGGGGCGGTCCTAGCGCAGAGCAAACGCGACCTCGCGATCGCCGCCATCGTAGTTTTTTGTGTCTCCATCGGGCTCTACCTCGACGCGGACTGCACTCGTATCGAGCAGTATTTCCTGGGCGCCATCGCGTGGTGCTTTTTATTCGGGCTCTTGCAATTCGAATCCCCAGCCATTCGCATACAGGTCGCGGTGGCCGTCGCGGTGGCGACGCTGTGCGAGTATTCCTTCGCGCCCCTCTACCATATCTACACCTATCGGTTCGACAATGTTCCCGCCTATGTCCCGCCCGGTCACGGTATGGTGTATTTGACGGCCGTGGCGCTTGCCCGATCCGCGCTCTTCGAGCGCTACGGCACGCTCATCGCGCGCGTAACGCTCGTGATCGGGGCGTGCTGGGCCTTATGGGGTGTGACCTACGCCGAACGCGCCGATACGGGCGGGGCGGTGTTATTCCTGGTGTTCTGCGCCTTTTTTCTTCTGGGGCGCTCGCCGCTTCTGTACATCGCGGCCTTCTATATCACGAGTTACTTGGAGATCGTGGGTACCTATTCGGGCGCCTGGGCCTGGGCGGTGCATTGGCCCTCTTGGGGCCATCTTCCCCAAGCCAATCCGCCGAGCGGTATCGCCGCCGGGTATTGCTTCCTCGACACAATCGCGCTGTTCGGCGCTCCCATCCTGGCGCGATTCATCACCTTCTGCAGCACCGCATTCCGGCGCCTGCAGCCTGTCCCGGTACGCGTATGCCCATCGCCTCCGGCGCGCGACACTGGTTAACCGCACGCCGACTTCTTGCATGGCAATGACTCTCTCAAGGCGGCAAACGAGACGGTGGATGGCCGGGGCCATCCTGACGCTTGTGGCGTTCCACCTCGTAACGCAAGCGTTCGTCTTCCTGCCCGGCGATTCGTGGGCTTACGGATTCGTGCCGCTGTTCCACATCGGCCGCGAGAGGAACGTTCCGACGCTCTACTCGGCGCTGAGCCTCGCCGCGTGCGCGATGGCGTTCTTCAGGATCGCCGTCGCGGAACGCGAAGAGGCCGCGTCCTTTTGGGCCTACTGGATGGGACTTGCCGTCGTCTTCGCATGGCTTGCGATCGACGAAGCGCTCCGCATTCACGAACGCACGATCGAACCGCTGCGGGCGGCGCTGAAGACCTCCGGCGTGCTCTACTACGCCTGGATCATCCCGTACGGCCTCTTCGCAATCGGCTTCGGCGCAGTCTATCTCAGGTTTCTGTTCGGGCTCCCGAGACGCGTCGCGGCGCTGTTCGTTACGGCCGGAGCAGTCTTCCTGGCAGGAGCTGTTGGCTGCGAAATGTTGGGGGGACGCGAAGCGGAGTTGCACGGAAGACTGACCGTCGTCTTCGCCGTTTACGTGACGGTCGAAGAAATCCTGGAAATGACGGGAATCGCGCTCCTCGCCGACGCGATTCAGGCGTATCTTGAGTGGAAAGGCAGATTGCTTCGAGTCGACTGGGTGGCGTTCGGCCCTATCCTCCGCCCGAGACTGACACTCGCCTCCCCGCCGTAGTCAGAAGTGGGCCAGTGAGCCACGGTAATGCACGGGACGGCATGGGCGCGGTTAAATAATCATTGTGCGCCGCACAATCCTGGCGCTAGAATTGCACAACCGAACGGCGCCGGGGAACCCCTATCCCCGGACGCTCTCGTTCCAACTCGATGTTTAGTGTCGGAGGATGCAATGGAAATTAAAGATAAAGTAGCACTCGTGACGGGCGGAGCCAGCGGCATCGGTAAGGCCGTCGGGTTTGAGCTCGCGCTCCGGGGCGCCAAGGCGGTCGCATTGGTCGATCTCACCGAAGAGGCGTTTAGAACCGCGGAGGAGATCAACAAAGACCTCGGCAAAACGGTGGCGCATGCCTTCTGCGGGAATGTGACCGACGACGATTTCCGCCGCCGGGTATTCGACGCCGTGAGCGAACAGCATGGCATGGTGACTATCTGCGTCCCGGCCGCCGGCATCACCCGCGACGCCCTAGCGGTCAAGATGAACAAAGAGACCGGCAAGGCCGAAATCTATCCGCTGGAGAAATTCCGGCTGGTGACGGAGGTTGATCTCTTCGCCCCGGTCTACTGGTCGCTTGAGATGGTGGCGCGCGCCGCCGAGGCGCGTTACCGCATGGGTTTGAAGCGCTGGCAACCCCAGGAAGGCATGCAGGGGGTCGTCATCTTCATCGGATCGATCTCCTCGCAGGGCAACAAGGGCCAGATCGCTTACGCCGCATCGAAGGCCGGTCTGGAAGGAGCGGCGGCGACCTTGATGAAGGAAGCCATCTTTCACGGCGTCCGTTGCAGCGTGATTCACCCCGGCTTCACCGATACCCCCATGGTCCGCGCCCTCGGCGAGGAGTACATCCAGAAATACGTTCTCCCCGAGACCCAGTTGGGGCGGTTGATCCGGCCGCAAGAGATCGCGGACGCGATTTGCTTTATGATCACCAACTCCGCGGTGAGCGGGGAGCTGTGGGCCGATGCGGGTTGGCATCCCTCGCCTGCCTAGCGAGCGATTTCCTGATTTCGGGAGCGCTGCGATAGCGTGACAACTGGGGAGCAAGATACGAGCATAGAAAATGGACCGCGTGATCGCGGAGCAACGTGACTATACATAACGTCAAGAGTAATTGCGCATCCGAAAATCGAGCCTCGTCATGCCAGAGCGAAAGCTGGCATCCAGGAACACTTAGCTCCGCACTGGATTCCCGCTTCCGCGGGAATGACGCTGTCGGATGATTGGTCGCTAACGATACGAATTAGCATGCGTCGCTATGTATAAGACCTCTCGGGTGCCGCCGGGCTCAGCTCAGCACGCGGAGCGTCACGTATACCGGCGTACCCGCTTGCGTTACCCGGTACGGCTGATCATGCTCACCGTTTTGTCTGCCTTGCTCGCGCCCGCTTCAGTCCTCGCGCAAACGAGTCCGCACGCGTTACCGCCCGCGGTCATGCAAGCGCTACAGCGGGCCAACATCCCAACCGCGAGCGCCGGGATCTTCGTGCAAGACACGGCCACCCGGGAGCCGTTGCTCGAATGGTCGGCACAAACGCCAATGAATCCCGCCTCGACGGTTAAGCTTCTCACGACCTTCGCGGCACTCGATCGGCTCGGTCCCGCCTACACCTGGAAGACCGAAATCTACGGCTCGGGCCGTACCCAAGGCGATGTGTTCGAGGGGGATCTCATCATTAAGGGCTACGGCGATCCCAAGCTGACCTTGGAACGGTTTTGGCTCCTGCTGCGCACCGTCCGGCAACGCGGAATTCGCGTGATCCGCGGGGACTTGGTGCTCGACCGCAGCTACTTCGGGATCCCGGAGGATGATCCCGGCCAGTTCGATCACCAGCCTTTCAGCCCGTATAACACCGGACCCGATGCCTTGCTGTTGAACTTCAAATCCGTACAGATCCGGTTGTTGCCGACGAGCGCCGGCGCCGTGCGCGTGGTCAGCGATCCGAATCCCCCGCAGTTGCAGCTCGTCAACCGGCTCGGCGCCGCGCGCGGGCCGTGCCGCGGCGGCCCGTCGATCGCCGTCCGCGGCGATGCCGCGCAGGTAAGGGTGACGGTCCACGGACGCTACGCCGCGGCCTGCGGCGACGCCGAGTATTACACCGCTGTCTTGGGCCACCCGCAGTACGTCCATGGCGTATTCAAGGACATATGGGGTGATCTCGGGGGCGCGATCCACGGCCGCGTGCGCGAGGGCCCAGTCCCGGCGCGCGCCGAGCTTCTGGCCGCAAGCGAATCCCCGCCGCTCGCCGAGATCGTGCGCGACATCAACAAGTTCAGCAACAACGTGATGGCGCGGCAGTTGTTCCTTACCTTTGGTGCGGCTGCTCGGCAAGCGCCGGCGACCTTGGTGAAGTCGCAACAGTCGATGCATGATTGGGTACTCGAACAAGGCTTGGATCCGCAAATGGCCATCCTGGAAAACGGCTCGGGGCTGTCGCGAACGGAGCGCATCACGGCCCGCGAGATGGGCAAACTGTTGCTCGCCGCGTACCGCAGTCCGTTGATGCCGGAATTCGTATCCTCCCTGCCTATCGCCTCCGTGGACGGAACCATGCGCCGGCGGTTGCGGTACACGGGCGTCGCGGGTCATGCCCACATAAAAACCGGCAGTCTGCGCGGCGTCAAAGCCATTGCCGGTTATGTGCACGACCGGTTGGGGCGCACGATCACGGTCGTCTGCCTCATCAATCACCGCAACGCCGGGGCGGGCGGCGCGGCCCAGGACGCGCTGCTCCGCTGGGTCTATGAGGGAGGGCCCCAAATCCCGCGATCCGTGACCCGGCAAGCGACGCGGTAGAACCCAATCGCCCGTACACCGCATTCAGGAGCCATGCCAGCGGCGATTCCGGCGCCAGTCGATTCTTGCCTTAACCGCAAGCAGTCAAAACTCAGTATGCAACGAGTGAAGCGTTTCCTTCTGATCCTCGCGGTGCTTGACACGGGCTGTGCACAGGGACCGGAAGTCCCGGCAATGGTGCCTGACATCAACACCGCGTCGTACGTCTCCGGCCCAAAAACGATCGCCATCTTGCGGGCACGGGGCGGCGAAGAGACCAGTTTTTTCATGACCTCGATGATCGATAACGAAGGGTTTCGGAAGGCCCTGACGGTCGCGCTTGAAAAATCAGGACTATTTCGCATCGTGTTTATCGACCTGCACGGCGATTATGTGCTTTATCCCAAGATTGTGTTTCAAAACGTGGTCCCGGGCCCGTCGATGCGCTCGGTGTTGAAGGTCGAATATCGGATCGTGGATGGCTTGAGCGAAAAGGAACTGTGGCAACGGCGGGTGATCTCGACCTATGACGCGTCTCTCGCCGAGGCGCTGTACGGCGTGAGCCGGGTACGCAAAGCGCATGAAGGATCGGTGAGAGAAAATATTCATTCGCTGCTTAAGCAATTGAGCGAATTCGTAGCCGCGGACATCACTCGAGACACATCGAACCCATCGAGGCAACCGGCTGGTGATCCGCGTTAACCCCACACTCTACCTCCGGGAGCGGGATCTCGAGTGGCAGTTCGTGCGCGCCCCGGGACCCGGCGGTCAGAACGTCAATAAGGTCGCGACGGCGGCGCAGCTTCGTTTTCACCTCAGCAACGCCACTTATCTGCCGGAGACCCTGCGCAAGCGGTTGTTCTACCTCGCGCGCGGGCGCATCGTCAAGGAGGCGACGTTGGTGATCGAGGCCCACCGCTATCGCAGCCAAGCGCGCAATCGGCGAGACGCGCTCGAACGACTCCTGGGCCTCATCCGCCGAGCCGCGACCATCCCAACGCCGCGATTGGCGACCGGACCGACGCGCGCCTCACGGAGGATCCGGCTCGAAAGCAAGCGCCGTCGCGGTCTGCTCAAGCGCGGGCGCAATGTCGAACCGGGGGCCGAGATTTAAGGAAACTCTGCAAAAGTTACTGCGCAGCCCATCTGCTTTGGCGCGTGCTCGCTCGTCGCTCGCCTATCTACCTGATATGTCTCGCGACTCGCTCCGCGGCTTCGCGCATCTGGGCTTGCTCGCGACACGTTTGCAGAGCTTCCCTTACGCAGACCGGCGCGGCGATCGGCGAACAAGTACGGTCTGTGTTTCGATGCGGGACTGGTATCGCGGCCGTTAGGCTCTTAGAATGACGGCAACCAGGCGCTAAACCTAACACGTTCGATACGTCGTCCGAGAACGACCAGAGGTATATACCCGTGGATATCATGGAGCAAATCAAGACGACCATTCATAGCAATCCTATCGTGCTCTTCATGAAAGGAACGCCGGATTTCCCGCAATGCGGTTTTTCGATGCGCGTGGCCGAAGCCTTGAAGTCCTGTGAGGTAGCGTTCGCGCATGTGGACATACTGTCGCAACCCGAGATCCGCCAGAACCTGCCCCGCTATTCCAACTGGCCGACGTTTCCCCAGATTTTCATCAATGGGGAGCTCATCGGGGGTTGCGATATCGTGATGGAACTGCATGAAAAAGGCGAATTACGGAAAATGACCCGCGCTGCCGTGGCTACCGTGACGCAATGACATATGAAAATTCCCGAGGCTTCGATCCGCGGGGCGGCGTGTCTGGAGTGGGTTAAAGCGATCCGCTGATCGCAACGTCCTTGTTGAGACCAGCGGGAGGCGTTCAGGTTGACAGGACTTCCGTGCTTTTTTCTATAATTTATCTAGCGCCCCGGTAAGTAAAGTAACCGATTCTTGCAGCGGGGCCACGGCGGCGGCGGCATCCCCTTTGTCGGCCGCTTTGATCGCTGTAGTGAGCCTGTTCTGAGCTTGCTCTATATCCATACCGGCGTTTTCAGTAGCGGCGCCTTCATCGGCTTGAGCCGACGCCGCGCGGGCGGCCGTGGCGGTCTCCGGAGCATTTCCCTGCTGAGCGTAGCCCAAGGCCTCGTTCGCGTGTTTTAGGGCTTCGGAAACGAATCCCTTGACGGTATCTACATGGTGGCCAGTACCGGCTTGAGCAAAAGCACTTGTTGCGGTAAGACTGAGCGCACCCGCGAGGAGTGCGGTTATAAAATTTTTCTTCATCTGTCTGTTCCTTTTCATCGTGTATACGGATTAAAAATCTCCACGAAACAGGCCGGCCTCTCCGGCCGTTCGGTACCGAGCCTTAGGGGGCTCAGGGTATAGACCCCCCCTGACGACCCTATTTGGCCTGACCTGCCGCATTTCGCAGGATTCTTGGATAGATTAACACGATCCGGGTTTTGCGACACGGGAGGCCGGCGCGTCGAGCCACCCGTGAGATAGACTCTCAAGCGAGCACGTGTGATGCAGCGGGTAGAGAAACGGCAGGAGCGGCGCCCTCCGTCACTACGGTGAAGCAGGCAGTCCCTCTTCTTCGAGCGCGATATCGACCATCAACTCGTTGCCGAGGTTTTCGAGCACCGCGCACAGTTGCTCGGTGGCTACACCCGCGGGCACACTGATCTCCGCGGTGATCTTGAACATCACCTCCCCGGACCAGGATGCGCTCGCGCATGTCGATTCCAGCTCATCGATGCTGACGCCGCGAGTGGCGAGCGCGTGAGCGATCTCTTTGATGATCCCGGGCCGGTCTTGGCCCGTCGTCTCGAGTTTCACCCGGCGGAGACCGGGGGCGGGCGGGCGGGCGGGCTCGGCCGCGATGGTTACGGTCAACCCCTCTCTGCGTAGGCCCTCAAGCGCGGATTCCAGGGCGGCGAGCTTTTTTTCCGGGACGCTCGCCTGTAGCAGTCCGGCGAACTGCCCGCCGAGCGTGGCCATGCGGCTTTGCTGCCAGTTGGCCCCGTGGGCGGCGAGGGTCGTCGATAGCAGATCAATCAAACCCGGTTTGTCGGGGCTCGTGGCGGTGAGGACTAAGATTACCGGCATGGTCGTGTATTCCGTAAAGTTTTTGTTGTAGTATTTCGACGCTCACTGCCAGAGGCTTGCTAGGCGATCCTGCTACGCACGGCACTTTCCGTGACTTCGGCGGGCTCGGCATACGCGGAGAGCGGCGGGCAGGTACAGATCAATTGACGATCCCCGCGCACGTTGTCGATCCGGCCCACGGGCGGCCAGAACTTATCGTCGCGCAGACTCGCGAGCGGATAGAATGCCTGCTGTTTGGTATAGGGGTAGCGCCACGGCTCCTCTAACAGGAGCCCCGGCGGGTGGGGCGCATTGCGCAGGACATTGTTCTCCGGATCGGCTTCTCCGCGTTCCACCGCCGCGATCTCCTCGCGGATCCCGATCATGGCCTCGCAGAAACGATCCAGCTCGCGCTTGCTCTCGCTCTCGGTCGGCTCGATCATCAAGGTATCGGGGACCGGAAACGACATCGTCGGCGCATGGAATCCGTAGTCGACCAGCCGCTTGGCGATATCGTCCACCGTGATGCCGGTCGCCTCCTTGATCGGCCGCACGTCGATGATGCATTCGTGGGCGACCAGATTATTCTTTCCTGTATAAAGGATCGAATAATAAGCACTCAGGCGCCGGGCGATGTAATTGGCGTTGAGGATCGCGATTTGCGTCGCGCGTGTGAGGCCTTCGGCGCCCATCATCGCGATGTAGGCCCAGGAGATCGTCATCAGGCTGGCCGAGCCCCAGGGCGCCCCGGCGATCGGTCCGATGGTGCCGGCGGGCCCGGCGGCGGGATTGACGCCGCCGACCACGGGGTGATCGGGCAGATAGGGCGAGAGATGCGCCCGCACCCCGATGGGCCCGGCCCCGGGCCCCCCGCCGCCATGCGGTATGCAGAAGGTCTTGTGCAGATTGATGTGGGCGACATCGGCGCCGATGAGTCCGGGCTTACTGAGGCCGACGAGGGCGTTGAGATTGGCCCCATCCAGGTACACTTGCCCGCCGTGGTCGTGGATAATGCGGCATATCTCTACGAAGGCCTCCTCGAAGACGCCGTGGGTGGAGGGATAGGTGATCATCAGCGCGGCCAAATCGCCGCGGCAAGCCTCGGCCTTGACCTTCAGATCGCGAAGTTCCACATTGCCCCCCTCGTCACAGGCCACGACCACCACCTTTAACCCGGCCATGGAGGCGCTCGCCGGGTTGGTGCCATGGGCCGAGGCCGGGATCAAGCAGACATTCCGATGTCCCTCACCCCGGGTTTCATGGTATTTGCGGATCACGAGCAAGCCTGCATATTCGCCTTGGGAGCCGGCATTCGGTTGCAGCGAGAAGGCGTCGAAACCGGTGATGCGGCAAAGCCGGTCCTCGAGTTCCTCGAAGAGCTGCAAATACCCTTGGGTCTGATCGAGCGGCGCGAAGGGGTGCAGCGCGCTGAACTCGCGTTGCGAGAGCGCTTGCATCTCGGTCGTGGCGTTAAGTTTCATGGTGCAAGAACCGAGCGGGATCATCGCGCGATCCAAAGCAATGTCCTTGGCGGCGAGACGCCGTAGATAACGCATCATCTCGGTCTCGGAGTGAAAGGAATTGAAGACCGGATGGGTGAGCAAAGCGCTCCGGCGCCGCAAGCCTTCCGGTATGCATTCCGCGATCTCGGCATCCAAATGCTCGATGTCGAGCAGTGCGTCGGCTTGGGTCGAGAACACCCGCCAGAGCTTGCGCAGATGCTCGCGGGTGGTGGCTTCGTCAAACGTGATGCCAAGGTGATCGGCCTCGAACACGCGCAGATTGATTTGCGACTCACGCGCGCGCGCGCCGATGCGCCGGGCTTGTCCGGGGACCCTCACGGTAAGCGTGTCGAACCAGCCGCGAGTCACGACCTCGAAGCCGAGTTTTTCGAGCCCGGCGGCGAGGATTTGGGTCAGACGGTGCACGCGGTCCGCGATGCGCTTCAGGCCCTCGGGGCCGTGGTAGACCGCATAAAAACCCGCGATGTTGGCCAGCAGCGCTTGGGCCGTACAGAGGTTGCTGGTCGCCTTTTCCCGGCGAATGTGCTGCTCCCGCGTTTGCAAAGCCATACGATAAGCCGGTTGTCCGAGGCTGTCGACGGACACGCCGATGATCCTTCCCGGCACCGAACGCTTATAGGCATCGCGGGTGGCGAAGAATGCCGCGTGGGGCCCGCCGTAGCCCATCGGCACGCCGAAGCGTTGCGCACTGCCGATGACGATATCGGCCCCCATCTCGCCCGGCGGCTTAAGCAGTACCAGGCTCAGCGGATCGGCCGCGACGGTGACCAGCGCCTGCTTCGGGCGGGCAGCGGCTGTCACGACCTGAGGATCCCGGATTTCACCGCTGGAACCGGGATACTGAAGCAAGACGCCGAAGGCTTCGTGGTGTTCGAGATCGGTGTAGGGATCGGCCACGACGATTTCGATGCCGAGCGGCCGGGCGCGGGTATGAACGACGGCAACGGTCTGGGGATGGCAATCGCGATCGATGAAGAATACATTGGATTTCGCCCGTGAGAGGCGGCGCGACATCGTCATCGCCTCGGCCGCCGCGGTCGGCTCATCGAGCAATGAGGCGTTCGCGATCTCCATTGCCGTGAGGTCGATGATCATCTGTTGGAAATTGAGCAGCGCTTCGAGCCGCCCTTGGCTCACCTCGGCTTGATAAGGCGTATAGGCCGTATACCAGCTCGGGTTCTCCAGCACGTTGCGCTTGATGACCGCCGGCATGATGGTACCGTGATATCCCATGCCGAGCATGGAGACGAAAACCTTGTTGCGCTCGCGCATCCGGCGCATATAGGACAACGCCGCGCGTTCGCTCATGGCCGGGGGTAGATCCAGCGCGTGCCGAGCACGGATGTTGGCCGGCACGGCCCGGTCGATCAGATCCTCGAGACTGCGCACACCGAGGATTTGCAGCATTTTAGCGCACTGCGTACGGTCAGGCCCGATATGCCGGCGCATGAAATCGTCGTGCATCTCAAGCTCGGTCAACGACAGCGTCGGCTCCGGCATCGCAAAGCTCCTCCTCGGCAAAGGCTATTGTTTATTTTAGTTGTTATGCCGTAACCATACCACGCCGGTTGCCGCGGCCGCGGCATAGATGGGATCCACCTCAAAGCCCTGGCGGGTATTCACCAGCTCGGGCGAATAAACACGCGCTGGACCGGGGTGGCGATCGTATACATGCTGCTGGGCGCGTCGCTTCGGGGCAGGAATGCCGTTGTGTATCATCGCCGAGTTCGCAGCTAAGGCAGGGCTCTGAGCTGATCGCAGATACGACTCAGAACCCGATCGATTTCGATGTTCGTTGGCACAGTGCATGTCACGTACCCCTTCTCTCTCGGTCGGAACGCAAACAGCCCGCTCGCGTCCATGACCTGGTTTGCGGTGTCGGCCATGTGAATCGCGTGCTTCAGGTCTCGGTCATCCACGATGCGCACTGCCAGCAGCAGGTAGCAAGATGGTTTGCTCCGCCGGAGCCAGGTGATGAAGTCACCGGTCGGACCTCCGCCCTTTCCCACTCGCCGGGCCCACTCCGCTTTCAGATCGATAGTCTTGATGCCGGCTTCCTTAATGCGCTTGTCCAGGTCTGCGCTTCCAGGGCGTCCCAGTGGGTTTCTCTGCTTTGGGTTGCGGCTTGTCTTGGGCGCGCCACAGGCCTTTGTCTCGATGAAAACCTCGACCGTGCCCTCGGCCGGAAAGGCCGCGTCAAGGGCGTGGCCCCGAAAGATGCGACCGGCGACGGCGGGGCGATAGTTAAGCTCCTTTCCGGAGCAATGCTCCAGAAGGACGCAAAGAAGATCGGTAAAGAAGTCGCCCTTGCCGTTCTGGTTGTCCCCCTGGTCCGCGATACCAGCCGCAAAATTTTGATCGAAACGCCACATCGCTTCGAGAAAGGCACCTTCGGCCTCGGGCCAGCGGGACCAACCCGCTGACCGGCATAAAATGAATGTTTCGCGGAGCGGTGCGCAACCCTCGCTTTCGGCAACCCTCCGGCTCGGCGTTCTCGCCACGTGAGCCCGTTCTACCGCAGTGACTTTCCCGCCAGCGTTCCCGCCGACAATGCGTTGGCCCTTCGCGGCTTCCGACTCAGCCGACGCAGAACACGAGTGCGTTGGATCGCTCGAACATCGTCCTCGCTCAACCTACATAGCCGGCGCAAAACGAGATCATCGATGACCGAAAAAAGCTCCAACGCATAGCGCTTCCTAAGCTTGCCATCTACTTGCGCAAAAAGCGACGAAAGAATGTTCTTCCCGCGGGCAACCACCGTGGGTGCTGGAACCAGGAGGCGGTCTGCTTCCGAAGGCTCCAGCTTCAGCACACCGCCTCCGTAGGAGCGGCCCGTGCGCTCAGCCGCCAACATGGTCGCCGAATTATAGAAGGCCGCTACCAGAGCCAGTCTGAGCGGCGCGGGAACTCCGCTAAGCTGCACGGCTAGGAGATTGTTCGAGCAAGTGACCTGCGCCTCGTTTAAGGCGAGGCGAGGGAAGTCGTTTGCCATGTAGGTGAGCACTGCATCCGGCCGCACGACGCCCGGGACAACATACCAAGGTTGCCGAACGCGGCACTTGTAACGGCGCTCAATGCCCTGCGATTGGCCATGGCGGATGTACCGCGCCACACCGGGAACCGTTGCGCCACTCCCGTTCCACAGGAGGCACCTTTCGTCGCGTGTCAGCAGCTGGTCGAATTCCTGCTGCGAGATCAGTGCACCCTGCACCTGCCTTGCAGCAATCAGCGTCGGTACCAGCACATCGTCAGGGAACCCATAGCGGCGGGCTTCACCCGGCCGTAAAACAAAGTAATCATTGGCGCCGGAAACGTAACCGATGCTGGCCTTGCCTATCTCGCGAAGCGGTACGAACAGTCCCTCCGCCGCCAAGCGGTCGAGAACTTCTGTTCCTTGGTCGCGAGAGGCTGGTTGCCACTTCTGCGGTTGTTCGGTGCTTGAAAACGACTCACCGCTCGCAATATGACCGTCCAGATCGGTAAGGGAGGCGGGCGACGGAACGCTCGTTAAGACAAGCCGCCCACGCGGTGCCTGGTCTTTCCCTGACGCACAGAGAAGGATGACCCGCTCCTGCGAATCCGGGAACACGAAGTCGTCGAACCTAATCACTGCCGTCGTATGGAAGGCCCCTCGGAGATACCGTCGAACTGCATCCGCGTATGAGGTATGTAGTAATTCCTCGGGCAAGACAAGAGCTAGGCGCCCGCCGCGGCGTAGGAAGCTACAGGCGTGCACGACAAACGCCGCCCAGGAGGAAGATAGGCTAGTGAGCTGCACGCCTGCCCAGTGAGCCCGATGCAGGGCACGTGCTCGGCTTGCCCCGGTGAACGATTGGTACCGGATGTAGGGCGGATTTCCAACGACTGCATCGACATCCGGAAGGCCCTGAAAGAGATCGCCTGGCGGGTCAACGGCGAAGAAATCTTCAACTCGGAGGTTTATCTTAGATGCAGATGCGGTGGGTTCCGCACGCGCGAGAATCCGCCGAGACTCCTCCACCGCGTCGGGGTTGAGGTCGACACCGTTAAGCTGCTTGGTTGGTACATGCGATCCGAGCTCACGGAGGCGTCGGGCGGCCTCGACCAGAAAATGGCCATCGCCAAGGGAAGGATCGAGTATTAAGTCGCCCGGCGAGCGAATAGCCCAACGGACAAGAGGCTGTACGATTTCCCCGGGCGTGTACCAGGCGCCCAGGTGTTTTCGGATCGATCGGTCGGTAGGGAGGCTGCTCACAGCACGCAAAGACTAAACGCATGCTCAGCGCCCCGCAAGCCTAACCGACCGGCAGAGGATAACTCATTGTAACCACTGTTCCCTACCCGGCATAGCCGGAACCAAAGTGTTGAATGTACTATTCTGGCGGATGGGCAATAAAAACTGAGATGAGTCATCTCTGTTATGTTCGAGTACCCACCTGGGCACCGTTTCGCCTGCAAGTTTATTTGAACGGACATCACTGGTTGGCTCAGCGAGTGGCCAAGGCAGGGATCGCCTTTGAACGAGCGGATCAATCGTCACGCCCTTCAGACGGTAGGGATACGTTCGCGACAGGGAAAGCTGGTTCTGCGCTTCTTCGCCGAAACCGTCACCGACACCAAGGGTATAACCCGCAAACGCTATCTGCTAAAAACATGCTGATGCCCTACGAGAAACTAAAATCATTGCCCACGGCCAAGGACTCTCTGAAGCCCGGCGTGACCTTCGAGCAGCTCGACGCAATCGCCGCTACTATCAGTGATAATGAGGCCGCTCGCAGGCTTAACGAAGCACTAACCAAGCTTTTCCAATCCATCCATCGGTCATCTGATTGGGGTGCACGTCGTGCGTTCGGCCAGTTCGGCGAGCGTCTTATCGCCGCGTGGAGCCCAGAGCCACCTTGGCCTTGAAGGCCGGTGCGTGATTACGAGGGGATCATTTCATAATGTCTGCTCCTCTCTTCTCGATAGCGTAGAGCAGTTCCATCACTTAATGCCCCCTGTCTAACTTTCCAGCAGCAGTTCTCTGAAGCTTCTCCCAGTGTGGCGCTACATGATTGGTGATAAAATCGCATTCTTCTTCAGTAAGAATTCCTCGCCAGTAATCATTCACTTTGCGAATATCCCTATTCTGATCGTGCGCTTTTTTATGTTTCGGTACGATTGAATCCGTTGTTGTCCTGTAGAATTTACTGATCTTTCTTGAAACGCGATCGCTCCACTCGAGATTGAGCACCTGGTAGATTCTAGCGTAGGCCAAATTCGGATGAGCGAGGATCTCATCTAAGTTAACAAAGTGGATCCTTGTATTCGTATCCGCCCACTTCGCAAGAACTGAATAGATTGTGGCCCAGAGAACACCCGCATTCGCTACCGAATTATGAACCTGCCCCCCGATCAACGGCAGGGTGTTGCGACCGTCTATACCTGCTTGACTTAAGCGTGTGAAAATATCGCTAAGATCAAAGGCCCATTCCATGCGTTTGAAGCTTGCAGCAACCGCCCAAGGATTGCGAAGCATCACCAGCACGTCGACATCATGTTGCTTAGATACGTAATCCGCTGTAAAGCACGCCACCGGATCCTTCCAAATTATCGTCTTAACAGCGGGGTAAAGTCGCAACAGCCGATAAGAATTTAGTGGTCGCCCGCCAATTATCGATTTTATTACTCGTCTTAATCCTTCATCAGTAGGGAAAACTCCGAGCTTAAACGCTAGCGCTAGCTGCTTGATGTTACATATTATCTGGTCAAGCAACTGAAATGGAAAAGAAGGCGCGCCTGGAATTTCGAAGTATGCGTTAATCTGTCTAAGCCCGGAGTGATAATTGAATGGCTCATGGAGCGTGTAGGCATGAGGTGCCAGCGCCAACATTTGCCCAATGGCGGTTGTACCGCTTCGGGGTATGCCGGTAACCAGAATAAGTCTGCGTGAACTATGGTCCATGTTCAGGGCATAGAATCTTCAATTCAGTTTCATGCCCAGCAATGCGTCTCTGTGCGCTATAAGGCGAGGTACAAAGCGCAGGATTCGAACGCTCGTCCGGCTAATTGTATTTTCAAGTGCCAACGCAAGTAAAGCTACAGTCTATTCCAATGCAAGATGAGTCTGAAGGGAGGGCTTATTTCTAATACAAGATGAGTCTGAAGTAAGGCGGCGACTGTTCATGATGGGAGGATGAAGACCATCATGAACGACGGACAATTAG
>JALZJW010000066.1 GCA_030859565.1 Pseudomonadota bacterium | reverse complement strand
GAGTTACTCGATTTGTCCTGTTGGCGTCTCGACCGCAGCGGCTAATTCAAGCGGTCTTCTTTTCTGATGTCCTCATCAATGCCTTTAGCTCATGTATCGACACATTGGTGAGAAATGCGGGCTAGCCGTTTGGCAGCAAAAGGCAAGCGCGCTTTCAGCTCTGATGTTCGGCCAGCCCGGCTTTTTCGCTCCGTGCGCCCTGCAAGACTGGTTTTTACCGGAAAAACCCACCAGCTACTACAGCACCAATGCGCTCAAGTGCACGCTGGAGCGACTGGTCGATTTCGACCGCATCAACAACCCCAAGGAGATGCGCTTCAGCGTGGGGGCGGTGAATGTGCGTACCGGTCGCTTTGCCTATTTCGATAGCGAGGAAATCACCATCCGTCCAGAGCATGTGATGGCGAGTGGCGCGCTGCCGCCAGGCTTTCCTCCGATCGAGATCGATGGCGAGCATTATTGGGACGGCGGGCTGGTCTCAAACACGCCGCTGCAATACGTGCTGGACTATTATCCGCGCCGCAGTCGTCTATGCTTTCAGGTCGACGTGTTCCAGGGCCGCGGCCACCTCCCGAAAAATCTCGAAGAGGTCAGCGAGCGGGAAACAGATATCCGATATTCCAGCCGGACGCGGGTCAATACCGACGCCTTCCGGCAAAAGCATGAGGTGCGTCATGCGATCAACGAACTGCACAAATTGCTGCCGCAGGAAATCGCAAGGACTGAACAGGCCAAGCGGCTCTATGCATTCGGCTGCGTCACCGAGATGGACATCGTCCAGCTCATCTTTCGGCCGTTCGAACCTCAAGGCGCGTCGAAGGACTATGAGTTCAGCCGAGGCACGATGAACGCCCGCTGGGCGCAGGGGATTTCCGATGCCTCCACCACACTGCGCGCCTCGCCATGGCTCGCACCAAAACCGAGGGAAGTCGGCGTGCGCGTGTTCGATGTGATGCACGACGCCCTTGTCGGAAAGAGCCGGGCAACGACTGAAGCAAAGCCGACGGATGGCGATCGAACGAACACGCGACGAACGAAAGGACGCTCGTCAAAAAGACCCGTTGGTCAAACAAAAATCAGCGTGACAGGAGCCAAATTCCGTGGACACCTCTGACGTGATCGAGAACGCCTTCGCGGAGCAGTATGATGAATACGACACACAGTAGCGAACAGGGGTATAGAAAAAGGTTAGTGAAGCTAGTGATGCCGGTTGTAGCGAGCAGCCGGTTGGGCAATGGATGGCACTTTGCCTCAGAGTGAGGTTGTCAAAAAAAGTATCTCGCGGCGCAAGCGAAATGCGCAACTAACCCGTTCACACAAGAGAAGAAATCATGAGCACTACAATTCTACAGCCCGAAAAACAGCTAGAGGTTGCCGCCGATCCGCGTCTTTCAAGCGGCGTGAAGGCATTTTTGAAAGCGCTGAATTCGGGAGATGGCCCACCCTTAGAGACATTACCCCCGCTAGAAGCGCGTGAGGTGCTGGTTAAGGCGCAAGCGTCCGATCAAGTCGATCTTTCAGGCATTGAGGAGTCAGAGAAGACCATCACCATCGATGGCTACACCATCAAATTGAACGTCGTGCGCCCCAAGGGCGTCAAAGGAAAACTCCCGGTCTTCATCTTCATCCACGGCGGCGGTTGGGTACTCGGAGATTATCCAACACACAAGCGGATGGTTCGCGACCTCGTCGTCCTTTCCGGTTTGGCTGGAGTCTTCGTCAACTACACACGCACGCCCGACGCCAGGTATCCACAAGCAGTCAACGAAATCTACGCCGCAACGAAGTGGGGGGCCGAGCACGGCGAGGAGATTGGGGTGGACGGGAAAAACCTGGCCGTCGTGGGCAACAGCGTCGGCGGCAATATGACTGCTGTGACCGCTCTGAAGGCTAAGGAGAAGAGCGGCCCCGTAATCAAACTTCAGATAATGATGTGGCCGATTGTGGACGCGAATTTCGAAACCGAATCCTACAAACGGTTCGGCGAGAAGCGTTTCCTCACCACGCCTTTGATGAAGTGGATGTATGACCTTTACACGACCGACCCCAAAGAGCGCAAAGAAATCTACGCCTTTCCCTTACAGGCTACGGTCGAGCAATTGAAGGGATTGCCTCCCGCACTGATCCAGGTCGCGGAAAGCGACGTTTTGCGTGACGAAGGCGAGGCGTATGGTCGCAAGTTGGACGAAGCTGGAGTCAAGGTTACCACGGTGCGATATAACGGCATGATCCACGACTTCGGATTGCTGAATGGTTTAGCGATGGAACCAGCGACCCGTTCACTGTTCGAGCAGGCGGCCGCCGAACTGAAGAAATGCCTATGCTAATTATCCAAACATTCCGGAGAAAATGCGACGAGCGCTCGCGCACCAAGGCACAATCCGGTTAGGGCTATAGTATCTGTCTGCCTGAAAACAAGTTTACGGGGTTAGCTAGACCTGCCGTGCTCGTAAATGCATTGACTGCCGAGCTACCGTAACGCGGTTACGGGTTACCGAGAACTCTGTAGCGATTTAGACGGACATTGCTGGGCACATCTCTGCGGTCGTTCTCCGCTTTTGCCTGACACTGCCGACAAATCATGGCTCGATTATGTTCAAGCCGGGCAGCACGTGCTTTGGCCTTTCCTTGTTCAAGTTTGCCTGGGATTTCCGCCCCGTCGGGCCCGAACACGTCATGGCCAGCGGTTCTCTCCCGCCGGGCCGCATAAATGTTGCTGGTGTATTCCGGCGGCGGAGGCGGGAGAAACTGCTCGAGCCACGTCTGGCTGCCTGGGTCGCTCGGGATGCCGAAGGGCGTCATCTTTTGCCACTGGAAAAAGACTCCGCCGTTCGCAGGGCAGCTCGGCGTGGTCTGCCATACGCCGACATCGGACGACTCGGGCAGGTAGAACTCCGCAGGCGACGAGCCGTCGTTGGCGCGCAGGGCGATCATTTGCGCAGCCGCCGCCTCGCCGGTCGTGAGGCCGGGCTCGGCTGCTCAAACGGGTGTTCGATATCGATATTGAGCACTGCCCTCACTGCGGCGGCACGCTGAAGATCATCGCCGCCATCGAAAACCCCGACGTGATCGCCAAGATCCTCACTCATCTCGGCTTGTCCGCCCGGGCACCGCCCCGATCCCCGGCGCGGCCATTCGAGCTATTCCAAGTAGCCTGATCCTAAAACGAACACCCCACCCGGTTCAGATCCCTGAGCCGACAATCCTACCGTTGGCCCTAGTTCACCCAAGACGCCAAAACGCCTCGAAACTTGGCGCTTCGAGCCGACCTATAGCCCGACAATTCCCCAATTCTGGACCGAGATAGCGCGTGTTTGACAGCTAGTAGATTCGGTCGTATCTTCCCTTTTGGAGAAAAAGGGCTTTTGAAATTCGATTATCATCCCGACTCGCGCGGCGACGGCGTGTCCCGGTTGACGGCTATCGGTCATGCCAAAGACAGCCTCCGATCTGTTTCGCTGTGAGTCAATCTTGTTGCAAAGCTATTGGGTCATGGTAGTAATTGATGTCTTCACGCGACGGATCATCGGTTTTGGCGTTGCGCGTGGAGACGTTGATGGGGTTGCCGTGTGTCGGATGTTCAATCACGCTCTTGTCAAGCACCCTTTGCCGAAGTATGTGTCCACCGACAACGATCCGCTGTTCCGCTTCCATCGGTGGTTGGCCAATCTACGCATTCTTGGCGTAGCAGAGATCAAGACCGTTCCGTTTGTGCCGCAGTCGCATCCTTTCGTCGAACGCCTCATCGGTACGCTGCGGCGCGAGTACCTCGATCAGCTGTTCTTCTGGAATGGGACAGATCTTGAGCGCAAGCTCCTTGCGTACCGCGACTACTATAACCAGCACCGTTGCCATACCGGCTTAAGCGGCGAAACGCCGAACGGCTACGGGACGGAGAAAGCGGCGTCACGGGCAACGATTGAGCCGTAAGTGGCTCGGCCATTGCCATGGAATGTTTCATCTGCCTGTTGCCCGATAGGAGCAATAATTCGCAACAGACAGGTTCCCAAAGCGGAGTCGTGCAACTGTTTGTTCACCGACGGGATGCCTCTCCCCAGGGAGTATTTTTTTGATTAATATAAGCGCTGCGGCACCGACGTTTTGGTGCCTAAAGCACACCCCGATCGTTCACCGGTAAGGTGCTGCTGACATCGCCATGATATCGATGCGCATAGAGTCTATCGCTGGGACGCCGGAGGGATTCACAGACCTCAAGAACGCGATGATCGAAATGCCCGAAAGCAAGGGCGTTTACGTCTTGGTCCTTTCGGTTAAGGAGACTCAGCGGCTCGTCATTGGCCGGTTGGGGAGGTTCACGTTTATCCCGGGATTTTACGGGTACCTCGGAAGCGCCTGCGGCCATGGCGGCATTCGAGCTCGCCTCAGCCATCATCTTGCATCCGTTGGCGAGCCCCACTGGCACATCGACTATTTGCTCGGTTTCACCACGCCCATCGAGGTATGGTATGCCCTCTCCGACCGCAAACTGGAGCAGAAGTGGGCTGAAATGCTTCAGCATTCGGGGAGGTTTCAGACCCCGATCGCGCGCTTCGGTGCATCGGATTATCGCCGCAGCCGGACGACGCATCTGTTTTATTCGAAACAGCACCCTTCGTTTCGGTGGTTCGAGGCGAAGGTCAGGGAGGTCTTCGAACCGAGCATCCGACCGCAGCAGATGACGTTGGCGACAAACTCCGGCGCCTGACTCTAGCCCACGATTTTGTTAATGAACGCCATGCAACACGACAGGATTCCGTGACGATAGGGCAGCGCTTAGCAAGCACCGAGGGCGAAGACCCACGGGAGAAAGCTCATGACCATCTCGATGTACCAGGCCTCGGTGCCTGCCTTCATCCGAATGCTCGACAACCTGAAGGGGATCCTGGAAAAGGGCGCCGCACATGCCGAGGCGAAGAAGTTCGATCCCGCCGTGCTGATCAACAGCCGCCTGTACCCGGACATGTTCCCACTGTCGCGGCAGGTGCAGATCGCCACAGACAATGCCAAGGGATGTCCGTCGCGGCTGGCCGGCATCGATCCGCCCAAGTACGAAGACACCGAATCCACGTTTCCGGAACTGTATGCGCGCATCGACAAGACGATTGCCCTTCTCAAGACCTTCAAGCCCGATCAGATCGATGGCTCGGAGGAAAAGCCCATCATGCTGAGTACGCCCCGCGGCACACTCAACTTCAAGGGCCAGGCTTACCTGTTGAACTTCGTGCTGCCCAACTTCCATTTCCACGTCACTACGGCCTACAACATCCTTCGCCACAATGGTGTGGAACTGGGAAAGACGGACTATCTGGGCGCGCCGCAGCAGTAGGGCGTGCGGGGACTTATCGGCACGATGCGGTCGGGGCTCGTCGCGAAATGCGGCTTCTACCTGCGACACGGTTACGCTCGGGCAACTGTGCTATTCAATAGACATCGGAAAACGTAACTTATTGATAGTTCTCGTTGGTGAAGTCTCGAATATAGCACAGGGCGGCATTCGTAACTAACTGTATATTCGCATAAAACACCTAATTAGCACATCCGACTTCGAACCAGGTGGTCGGGGGTTCGAGTCCCTCCGGGCGCGCCAAATTCAATAGGTTATAGAGATTATCTAGACTGCTTTTAGCTTCTTGTACGATTCGTTGTCGTACAAATCATCGTAGCGCTGTAGCCGCACTTGACAAATCAGGCAGTTGCTTCAATCGAGTATCTGGCTTTCAGCCAGCAAGCTGCCTCCCGATAGTAATACTTCACATGCCGCCGAGCCGATCGCGACACTGAATTGGCGTATCGGTAAAGGCAACGATGTTGGAAGGCTGGATTATTCTGTTTTCGATGCCTTGATGGTTGCGTTGCGCATGGTAATGCGCCATGGCGAAGGGCACGGCGCAGTGAGCTCTCACCGAAGAAAATAATGCGATTGAGAACTTCCTCCTTGACGGAATGCACGAAGCGTTCCGCGTAGGCGTTCAAATTGGGAGAGCGAGGTGGCAGTCGGATCACCTCGATGCCTTCACGCTCGATGAGCTACGACCGCTTGCCAATGCTCGATGCGCGCATGCGCAATCGCGGTACAGTTCGGCACCGCCAGCACCCTGCCTTTGATGATGAGATCCGTACCGATAATCGATCTTGTATTCAGCCTCTTCCTTGTAATGCGTGCCCAATGCCATGCGCGGTGTTGGCTCATAGTCAGCCAGCGTTGTTGGTGGCGTCGCTAGAAGACATGTGATCAATAATGATCTGCGGATTAGGCGCGTATCCATCGGCACATCGCATCCAGGTAGTCACCCCTTTTCTCTACCCCTTCTCAATCAGCACGTGGAATGGAACAACCCACCGACCCGTTCCTTTTCGCACAACCGGTTGTAAAGGCTGACGGCCTTCTCAGTCTGAAGTACATGAGTCGTGATCCCTTTCTGGTCGAGGAGCCGTAGTGTTTCGGGACACACCCGCAGGTAGTTCAGGACCCCTTCTGAAAGGACGATGACCTCGGCACCGTTATCCACTAATTCCTGCACATCGGCCGGTTGAATGCCGGGTACATGATGGGTTTAAATGGAGCATAACCGTCAATTTCCATCCTGCCCCAGGACAAGTGGGCAATAGCAGGTGAACGCCTGCTTTGATCCATTACTCGGGCCTCACAATCTCAAATGGTTACCTAATCACAACCACCCGAAGAGCGGAAAAGCAGACACTCTAGCCGAAAATTCTGACGACGTAAGTTAGAGCCTACCACACGGTGTCGCCCAGATGCGTGAAGGTCACCATAGCGCTGCCTTCGCATAGTTTCAGGGACAGTTTAAGTTGAGAGCTAGCGGTCAACTCATTCGCAACTGTTCGTGGCCGCCGCTGTTGATGGAACAGAAAAAGCCAGCGATCGCAGTGACACGATCTTTCCGAAGCTGAGATCTCAGAGGTCTGCACATACAATCGCGATCAGAACTAAACGGTCTCGATTCAACCTCAATCAATCGAGGGGTCGGTTCAGAGGCTGAACCGGATAGAATCGGGTATCGGTTGGGATCAAGCCACTTGGGGTCGATCGAAAGCCAGGGCCAGGGATTGGCCCTGCTTGGCGCCCTGAGGATGGAATCATGAGTGCGTTATCAACTCTAAGAATTCAGCACGAGTCCGGGTATTTTCCCGGAATTTGCCAAGCATCGCGCTCGTTACCGTTAGGCTATTTTGTTTTTGCACCCCTCGCATGACCATGCAAAAGTGGCTGGCTTCCATCACCACGCCCACGCCTGTTGCTTTGAGCACCTCCATTAGGGTCATGGCGACCTGGCTAGTGAGCCGTTCTTGGAGCTGCAGGCGACGCGCGAACACATCAATGACGCGAGCAATTTTCGAGAGGCCGATCACTTGCCCATTAGGAAGATAACCGACATGGGCCCTGCCTGCAAAAGGGAGCATATGATGTTCGCAGAGGGAATAGAACTCGATATCTTTGACCACGATCATCTCATCGCAGTCTTCGGAAAACAGGGAGTCCTTGACAACCTCGGTGGCCGACATGCGGTAGCCGCTAGTAAGGAAGTTCATCGCCTTGGCTACGCGTTGAGGCGTACGGTCAAGACCTTCGCGGTTTGGGTCTTCGCCTAAGTGGAGCAGCATCTCCCGCACGAGGGACTCGAATTTTGTGTCATAGCTCTCGCCCGGTGTTGCATCCAAATTGGCGGCATAGTGACCCTCGGCCAATACATTCATCAGTGGCTTATTCATCTCTTGCACTCCGCTCTTGGTTCTAACAGAAAGGGGGTGTATCACAATAGACGAATAAGTATTTTAAACGCTCTTTTCGTCGACAAGAAAATTACTGCTGGGTTTGTGAGTTGTCAAACAGGCTCGTCCTGGATTTGTCACGGAGAGTTTTCGGGCCATTCATGGGCCAGTACCAACTTTCGAGACCGGTTGGTGTCATGTGCGAGCACCGGCCAAGAGGGGATGGTCGGCTCAGGGGCTGAACCGGATAGAATCGGGTCCGGATGGTCAACCTGACCACTCTGACCCCAGACATCGTCGCAGCCATCCTCGACGAGATCCTGCCGCCGGATGTCACGCTGTTCGACCTGGTGGTAGACACGCCGGCGTTATGGGAAGGCGCCGGCGCGGTTTGGGGTATCGCTCGAGCACCTATCTACTCGCTAGACATCAATGTGCCGAGCCGCTTCATTCACCGTACACCGTCACCGTCAGCTCGCGCCTGTGGCCATGATACCGATGCTCCCACAGGTAGATCCCCTGCCAGGTCCCGAGCACACAGCGGCCTTCGCTTACCGGGATGGTGAGCGCCGATTGAGTCAAAACCGAGCGGACGTGGGCCGGCATGTCATCGGGGCCCTCGGTCGTGTGGCGAAACAGGGGGTCGCCGTCCGGCACCAAGCGTGCCATAAAGGCCTCCAGGTCACGCCGCACCGTAGGGTCGGCATTCTCGCAGAGCATGAGCGAGGCGCTGGTGTGGTGCACGAAGACATGGCAAAGCCCCTGTCGGATCCCGGATCGCGCCACGATGCGCTCCACCTCGGCGGTAAGCTCGATGCTACTCCTGCCCTGGGTGGTGCGAATGATTCTCTCTTGTGCGACCATGGCTATCCCCGCTCAAGCTCGAACAGCGCCTGGATGCAACCCGTTCGCAATCCGCGGCAATTGAAGATCAACCCCCGCTCCAGCTTTTTTAAAGCCTCCTGCCTCGCATCGTTCAACAAAACCAATTGCCTGAGAACCGTGGCCACCACCACCGACTGCACACGGGCAACGCCATCCGTGATCTATCGGCCCTAGCCCCACGCGATTGAGGGCCCCCCACCGCTTTATTGACGGGCAACTCGATGTTTTCCTCATGAAACCACCGAGGTTTGGTGGATACTTTCCAGCTCTCGGAATTTCTTGAACACCAGTTCGATCGCTTCTTGGACCCGTAAGTTGGGATCTTTAACGATGTGACCGGCCAGGTCACACACATAACCGGCCACTTTCCGTATCCCTATCCGCGAGCGACGCTCAAGTCTTGGGGCTTCTGAGTGCGTCATGCTCATCCCTCAGTCACTCCAGCGTACGTAAAGCAGCATGGCGCGGCAGTGTCTCTCTGTCCAAAGGTCGACGCCCTTCATGGGCCCGTTCAGCCATCGGCCCTTTACATCGGCGGCGGCCTTGGCGGTGACTACCTCAATCAGCGCCTTGATTTGGCTTGCTCGTTGTCGCGATTCTGAGCCAGAAGCTCGGCGACGTTTATCTGGCCGTGGATTCGCTTTACCGTCTCATATACATCGAACGCGTATTTTTTGGTCAACTCGACATCCTTGCGTCGTCCGATGTCAGCGGTGTGTCCAGAGATGAATGCATCAAACTCGTATGCGAGGAGGCGGTCGCGCCGAGGTAGACGAACATATTGCCGGTGATGTCGAAATCCAGCAGCGGCACCCAGCCCGGCGCGATGAAGTCCACAGCCATCATCACCTTTTCGTTGGGAAAGAAGATGACAAGGTCTCTCTCAGGAGAGTGAAACTCGTCCCGTTTCAGGGAAATTGTCCGCGCGCCTTTGCGCAGCGTTGTCTCTTCCCTGAATGTGCGCGTTGGAGTCAGGCGATGACCGTCGTGCTTTAGGCGGATGAACTTGGCGACACGTTCCTCCGCGATGATTTCCAGCTCCGAGCGAGCCAGCAGGTGCGCGCCGCCGATATAATCGGAATGTCCTTGCGAATAGATGAGCGTCATCCTTGGGTGTCGAACACTTAACCATCATGTCACCTCGAGGACGATCTTGCCGCGCGTGTGGCCTGTCTGGCTGAGCTCGTGGGCACGCTTTGCTTCCGAGAGCGGCAGAACGGTTTCGACAATGGACTTAAGCTTTCTCAAATCGACCAGCTTTCCAAGCTCAATGAGCTGCACGGCTGACGGTTGGACGAACACCGAAGCCTGGCGCACGCCATGCGCGGTGGCTTCCTTTGCTGAGGGAGGGCCAACGATTGAAATCAGGATTCCGCCCTTCTTTAGCACCTTCCAGGAGCGCTTCTGAGTCTCGCCTCCGATCGTGTCGAAGACGACATCCACCTCATGGACCACCTCTTCGAAGCGCGTGGTCTGATAGTCGATGGTTTCGTCGGCCCCGAGGTTTTTCACGAAATCCTGGTTGCGTTTGGACGCCGTGCCGATCACATGCGCCCCCCTTCCACTTCGCGAGCTGCACCGCAAAGCTCCCGACGCCGCCAGCGGCCGCATGGATGAGCACCTTCTGACCCGTGCTCAATCCGCCCGCATCGAAAAGTGACTGCCACGCCGTCAGCGCAGCCAGGGGAATGGCGGCGGCATGGATGTGGTCGATGGACTTAGGCTTGAGCGCGACTTCCGTCTCTCGAACAACGATGTGCTCAGCATAGGCCCCATCCCGAGCGCTGTCCGGGCGGCTGTATAGACCTCATCGCCGGTTTTTAATTGAGCGACGCCGGAGCCTGTGACCTCGACAACGCCCGAGAGGTCCCACCCTAGAATCAGGGGCAGCGAATGGTCCACCCTTCCTTTGAAATAGCCCTCACGGATTTTCCAATCCACTGGATTCACCCCGGCTGCGTGCACTCGGATCAGGACTTCACCGGCCCCTGGCTTTGGGCGCGGGGCCTCTTCGTACTTGAGTACCTCTGGACCACCATACGTATGAATTCGCACTGCTTTCATTGTTTCCATTGAGATCTCCTTTTATGGTTTCTCAACGTTTTTCATCTTACGGTTTGTGGTTCTTCTGTCACCAGGCTGATTCCCGGTGAGCTGCGAGCGGTCGGCGAGGACGCCTGCGCGGATCTGGTCGAACGCCTCCATCGGGAGGCCGCCGGGATTGGCGGCCGTCTTCAGCATCAACGGCGGCACCGCGCCGATCAGCACAGCCTTGGCCATACGCTTCGTGCCGTGGCGGCAGATATAGCGGGCGACTTCACCGCCGCCCGTGGAGTGGCCGAGATGAATCGCGTTCTTGAGATCGAGCGTTTCGACGAGCATCGCGAGACCGTCGGCGTAGCTGTCTATGTCGTTGCCGTTCCAGGGCTGGCTCGATCGGCCGTGGCCGCATCCACTCTCGTATGCAGGGCCAGAGGATGACAGCCTGCTCAACTACATTCTGCAGCTCGCGCTGGTGTGGCTTTTCAAGCTGAGGTGTGATGCGCATGTCTTTACCGGTCACTTTACCGTATCCTTCCTAGCGCGGCCTCTGGCCGCAACCAAAGGGCAGACGAAACTTCTTTGCCAAATGCAAAGAAGTCACGGCGAAAGAATCTATACTTTGGAGCGTGTCGCTTGGCGACCACCCCCCACCCAGCGCCTTGTAGAGCTGGACTATGGACACCAAGTGCAAGCGCTGGGTCGCCGTAAGCGTAAGCTCTGCGTCAAAGAGGTTCCGCTTGGATGTGAGCACATCCAGATAGTTGGAGAGTCCGCCCTGGTAGCGCAGTTCGGCGAGATGTAGGGCCGATCGTAGCGAGGCGACTTGGCTTTCTTGCGCCTCGGTCTGCTCCCGGGCCGTGTCCACCCCGACGAGGGCATCCTCGACCTCCCTGAAAGCTACCAGGATCGTCTGCTGGTATTGGGCCAGGACCTGCTTGGCTTGGGCCTCGGCCGCCCGCTGTTGGAAGCCCAAGGCTTGGGCATTGAAGAGGGGCGCGGCCAAAGCGAGGCCGGCGGATCCAAAGGCACCGCTCCCGAGAGCGGAAAGCTGCGGGCTCGCCAGGCCGAGGAGTCCCGTGAGCGTGATCTTCGGAAATCGCTCGGCCTTTGCGACCCCGATCCGGGCGGTGGCCGCGGTCAGCTGCTGCTCCGCTTGCAGGATGTCCGGGCGGCGCTGCAGTAGCTCGGAAGGCAGGCCGGCCGGCACTGCAGGCGGCAGCATCTGGTCGGTGAGCGCTCGCCCCCTGGGGATCTGCGCGGGATTCCGCCCTAGCAGCACGTTCAGCTCGTTCTCCTTTTGCACCATCCGCCGCTTGAGCTCCGCCGCGCGCGACGCGGCGTTGGCCCGTTCCGCCTCGAACTGGTCGGCGTCGAGCTTGGGGATCAGGCCCTGCCGCAACCGAGCCCGGGCGATCCTGACGGATTCTTCCCACGATTGTAGCGTGCGCCGAACGATGTCCAATTGCATATCGAGCTGGCGGAGATCGAAATAGGCCTGGGCGACTCCGCTCACGAGCGCCAGAACCACCGCCCGCCGGTTCTCCGCCCGGGCGAGCAGGTCGGCACGCGCCGCCTCGTTCGCCCGGCGCACCCGCCCCCAGATATCGATCTCCCAGGAGAGATTGCCCTGGATGTAGTAGCTGGAGGGTGTAGGAAAACCTGGGATGCTGGTTGCGTTCATGCGGCCGAGGGCGGGGGCGTTGGCCGTTGCACTTACTTGGGGCGCGAAGTCCATCCGGGCGATAGCAAGCCGCGCTTCAAATTCGTCGATGCTCGCCAGTGCTTGGTGCAGGTCCTTGTTCTCCTGGAGTGAGATGCGAACGAGCTTTTGCAGTTCGTCGTCGCGCAGGAGTTTCCACCAGGGCAGATTGGCGATGGACTCTCCCTCGGCTCTCGCCATACGGAAGCCGCTGGGTGTGACGATATCGGGGCGTACGTAGTCAGGGCCGAGCGCACAGGCGTTCAGCATGAGCGCGACGCTCACCGCTACGAGGCCGCGCATCTCAAGGTCCTCCACTAGCTGAAGGCTGGGCCGGCACGGGGCTCTTCCCCTTGGTGCGTCGACGGGAGAGGAACTCGGCAAGCTTCCGGTTCAGCACGAAAAAGACCGGGGTGAAAAAGATGGCCAGGAAGGTTTCTGCGAGCATGCCGCCGAATACGCCGGTGCCGATGGAATGACGGCCGGCGGCCCCGGCGCCGGTGGCCAAAACCAGCGGCGTGACCCCCAGAATGAAGGCCATGGAGGTCATGATGATCGGACGGAAGCGTAGCCTGGCGCCCTCGAGCGCGGCGTCGATGACCGGAAGTCCGGCTTGATAGCGCTTGTTCACGAACTCCACGATCAGGATGGCGTTCTTGGCCGAAAGACCGATGAGCGTCACCAAGCCGATTTGGAAAAAGATGTCGTTGGTAATGCCGCGGATCCATACGGCCGCCAAGGCCCCGAAGATGCCGAAGGGAACCGCCAGATTCACGACCAGGGGCACGGACCAGCTCTCATACTGAGCGGCCAACACGAGGAACACCATGAGCAGGCCGAAGGCGAAAGCCAGGACGGATTGCGTCCCCACCTTGCGCTCCTGGTAGGTGATCCCGCTCCAGTCGAGGGCATAGCCCTTGGGGACGAGGGTCTCCTCGGCCGCGCGCTCCAAGGCATCGAGCGCCTGACCCGAGCTGTAGCCGGGTGCCGCTTCGCCCAACATCAAGGCGGCGTTGTAGCCGTTGAAGTGGGTCACCGGATCGGGCCCGCTGGTGAATTCCGTCGTGACCACCGCATCGAGCGGGATCATGGACGTGCCCTGTTCGTTCTGGGCGCGGACGTAGATCTTGGCGATGTCCTCCGGGCGCGAACGGTACTGGGCCTCCGCCTCCGTCTGCACGCGATAGACCCGGCCGAATTTTACGAAGTCGTTGATGTAGAGGTTGCCGAAATAGGCCTGCAGGGTGTCGAAGACTTCGGAAATGGGCACGCCGAGCGCCTTGGCCCGTTCCCGGTTCACGTGGAGAGAGAGCCGCGGGGAGCTCACGCGAAAGCTGGTGCCGATGGCCCCAATCGCCGGGTTCTGTTTGGCCTTTGCGATGAACTCCTGGGCGACGGCGGCAAATCGCTTGAAGTCCCCCCCGGCGGGATCCTGGATCTGCACCGAGAACCCACCCGTTGCCCCCAGCCCCCGGATCGAGGGCGCGTTGAAGGCCAGGACCTGCGCCTCGGGGATCTTCGCGAATTCCCCGAATGCGTTCCCGATGAGCGCCTTGACGTGTTGGTCCGGGCTCGTGCGTTCATCCCAGAGGCGCAAGGGAGTGAACATGGTCGCCGTATTGGAGCCGCGGGTGCTGAACACGAAGTTTTGGCCGACCAGAACGTTGGTGCTATGGATCTCCGGCACGGCCAGATAGTACTGTTCGAGCTTGCTCACCACCTCCGTTGTCCGCTGTTTTGACGCACCCTCCGGTAGCTGGACCATGCTGATGAAATAGCCCTGGTCCTCCTCGGGCAGGAAGGCCGAAGGGAGCGTCCAGAACATCCCGACGGCGAGGCCGATCACGATGGCGTAGATCCCAAGTGCCAGCCCCGTGAACCGGGTCGTGTCGTAGGGAACGTCGTATCTCACACCTGGCGGAAAGCTCTTTGCCAGCGCATCCATCTCGGCGCGAATGCGCTTGACCGTATCGAGCGCGTTCGCCCCCGGAGAGAGAAAGGTCAGTAAAAACGTCGTCGGCTTGCCCTTGAATCGCCCTTGGAGGTCGTAGGACTGGGCGCCCAACTCGACCCTCGCCACGTCCTTGAGCCGGATCATGGACCCGTTCGGGAGTGCTCTCACGATCATCTCCTCGAATTCATTCACCTCCGTCATGCGGCCGTGCGTGATCACCGGGAGGGTGAGCTCGGTTCCCAGGGGCGCGGGCTCGCGACCGACCGTACCAGAGGGAAAATCGCGATTCTGCTCGTTGACGACGTTGGCGATGTCGGTCGGGGTGAGTGCGAGCTGCGCCATCCGAACCGGGTCCAGGATCAACCGCATGCTGTAGCTCTGCGCGCCGAACACCAAGGCATCCCCGACGCCCGGCAGCCGCTTGATGTTATCGAGCACCCGCAGGATCGCGTAGTTGGCGAGAAACAAGGCGTCGTGCCGCGGATCGGTCGACTCCAGGGTCAGCACCCCCAGGAGATCCGGGGACACTTTTCTCACCGTGATGCCGCGGCGGACGACCTCGGGGGGCAACTGCGGCTCGGCCAGCTTCTCGCGGTTCTGCGTCTGTATGGCGGCGATATCGATATCGGTCCCGATCTCGAAGGTGAGCCGGAGGGTCATGTGCCCATCGTTGGTGCTGGTCGAGTCGTAGTAGAGGAGGTTGTCGATGCCCGGAAGCTGCACTTCGATCGGACGTGCCACGGCGTCGGCTACGACCTCGGCGCTCGCGCCCGGATAGTCGGCCTCGATCTGCACCACCGGGGGCGTGATCTCGGGGTATTGGGCCACGGGCAGGACCTGCATGGACACCAGACCCACCACCACGATCACGATGGAGAGGACCGAGGCAAAGATCGGGCGGTCGATGAAGAAGCTGGGGCTCACGGAACCCCTCCGGTTTCGGTGTCCGCCGGATTGGCGAGCGGGGCGGCATCAGCGGCGACATAGGGAACCGTTTTCACCGACGACCCCGGCATGATCGCTTGCAGACCGGTCACCACCACCCGCTCTCCCGCGCCCAGCCCTGCTTCGACGATCCACTGGTTACCCTGCCAGCTGGTGGCTTGGACGGGGCGAAGCGCCGCTTTTTCGCCCTCCCCTACGACATAAACCGCGGGTCCCTCCGGACCGACCTGAACCGCCCGCTGCGGGACCAGCACGACTCCGGTGCGGACCGAACCCGCGAAGCGCACCTTGACGAACTGCCCCGGCAGCAAGGCCCGCTCCCCCGGAGTTATACCTTGCTCGGGATTGGGGAAGACCACCCGTACATCCCGGGTCCCGGTCGCGGTGCGCAGTCCCACATCCAGCAGATCCAACTTGCCCTCATGGGGATACCTGGTACCGTCCACAAAGGTGATAATCCCTCGCAATTGATAGACGCCCGCCCCTTGGACCCGCTTCAAGGTGCGGTCCCTGAGGCGTTTGAGTAGGAAGGGTTCCGGGACGCTGACGGTCACATACATGGGATCCACCCGGTGGATGATTGTAAGCAGATCGGTCTGCACGGACACCAGTCGCCCCTCATAGACACGGGTCCGCTCGATCAGACCAGCGATGGGCGCGGTGATGCGGGTATTGTCCAGGTCGAACTGGGCCTTCACCAGTTGCGCCTTGGCTGCCGCAAGCGCCGCCTTCGCCGCCAGATCTTCGGCGACGGCATCATCGACATCTTTTTGGCTCACCGCCTGCTCGGCGAGCAGCGGTTTAACGCGAGCGTGGTTTTGCTTGGCCTGCACCAGGCGCGCCTCGGCCTGACCCACCATCGCCTTGGCGCTCGCCTTGGCGGCCTGAAAGGGCACGGGATCGATCTGATAGAGCAGGTCGCCCTTCTTGACGTTGCGGCCTTCCCGGAAAACGCGCTCCTCGATGATGCCCGTCACCTGCGATCGGATCTCGACCGGACGGGAAGACTCGGTTTGCCCGATGAATTCCGGTTCGTCGGGCACCGTTTGACTCACCACGGTGATAACGAGATCAGGCCAGCGGGCATCGACCCTGAGCCCGGCGAAGCGCTCGGCTTCGGCAAACGCGCCGCGCGGATCGATGATCAGGATCTCGTAGCCCGCGAGAGCGCCGAGGCGCGCCAATGGCTGCGCGATGTGCACGGCGCCGACCAAGATCAGCTTGAACGACGGATTGAAGACCTGGATGAAGACCGGCCCCGAAGCCGAGTCGAACCGCTCGCTGCGATCCTCGGCCAACAGTTCTCGGCTGCGCCTGATCGCGGCTGGGTCGATCTCAGAATCTGTTGGAAAACCTACTGCGCGTGCGTGATCCGGAGTCGGGCGGTGCTCGGAATCCTCACGTACTACCGTGTATGCTCCGGTTCCTGCACTCCGACCTCCCCCGGCTGACGCCCGCTCATGACGGTTTTCCAACAGCTTCTCAGCATCTTGGGACACTGACAGCGGCCCCACGACGATCTGCTCGCCGGTGGGAAGCTGCGTCAGCAGGGCGACAGGAACCTTCGCCCTCTTGGCCTCGAAAATCGCGGAGAGGACGTCCGACTTCGTGCGACTGACGGGCTCGACAAAAACCTGGATCCGGCCGCCGCAGCTGAGCCCCACGGACCAGGCATCCTCGTTGGCGATGCCAAAATCGAGCAGCGCAGGTTCTCCGGTGTCGATGACTTCCAATGCGCGGCGCATCACTTCGCCCTCGATGCAGCCTCCAGAAACCGAGCCCATGAATCGCCCCGAATCATCCGCCAGCAACTGACTTCCCGGCGGGCGCGGCGATGAGCCCCAGGTCGCCACAACGGTTGCGAGCGCGACGCGCCGCCCTTCACTCCGCCACGCGGCTGCCAGCTCCAACAGGTCCATCTCATGCCCCATATTGACCCCTACGTCCCGCCGCGGCCAAACCCTGGCAATGATCTCTCCTGTCGTCGGGACCCTGACACTGGGTTGCGCGATCACAGGCCACGAGCGCCCCGCTTAGCTTCTCGCCGTGGCGCGTAAGACCGCGAGGAGCACGAGGCTTCATTGGCAACAAGGGCGACGTTCTCCGCTTGTTCGTTCATCAGTTGACTCCGCGGCGTCCTATGCTCGCTTCTCCCGCAGCAGCTTCAACGCGCCGGCCCAGGCGATAACCTGGTCGAGCATAGCGTTGACAGACTTCTCGTGATGGGAAGCCGGCTTGAAGACGCTGAAGTTTTCAAAGTCGGTAAACATGGAGAGCAAGACTTGGTTGCGCACCGTGGCGATTTGCACCTCGGCCATCACCAAGCGTAGCTGCTCGACCGCGCGCGCCCCGCCGACGCCGCCGTAGCTGACGAAGCCAGCCGCCTTGTCGTTCCACTCGCGGAACAGAAAATCAATCGCGTTCTTGAGCGCGCCGGAGATGCCATGATTATACTCGGGCGTGACGAATACATAGCCGTCAAAAGAGCCGACCTTAGCGGCCCATACTTTGGTGTGAGGCTTATTGTATTGCCCCATTATGGGCGACACCGGCTCGTCGAGGAGCGGCAGGTCGAAGTCTTTAATGTCCACGAGTTCGAACTCGGCGTCGGTACGCTTTTGTGCGATTTCGTAAACCCATTTGGCCACGGCCTCGCCCTTGCGACCGGGCCGCGTGCTTCCGATGATGATGGCAGTTCTAAGCATAAATTCCTCCTGTGCGGTTTCCGCTACCAATACTCTATCTTACCCCTTTCCTTTCGAAGCTATGGGTAAGGTGGTTGCGTACTCGTCGTCTGTGTTACTGCAGCCGCTTCTTGAGTTCTTCGGATGCCTGCAGGATCGCCGAGCGGACACCAGGCACTTGGCTCAGGGCATTGAGCAGACCATAGTCGTGGATCAGGCCGTTGTAACGGACCACGGTGACATCCACGCCGGCGGCATCCAGCTTGCGTCCGTAGGCCTCGCCTTCGTCGCGCAGCACATCCATTTCCGCCGTCTGGATGAGCGCGGGCGGCAAACTCTCGAGCCGCTGGGTCGTCGCCTGCAGGGGCGAGGCATAGACGTCCTGCCGCTGCTTCGGATCGGGGGTGTAGTTGTCCCAGAACCACTTCATCATGTTGCGAATCAGGAAGTGGCCGTCGGCGAACTGGTGGTACGACGCGTTCTCGAAATTTGCGTCCGTCACCGGCCACAGCAGCACCTGGTAGTTGATGTCAGGGGTGCCCCTATCCTTGGCCATCAGGCTGACCATCGGCCGCCATGTTGCCGCCGACGCTGTTGCCGACCACCGCGAGGCGCTTGCCGTCGACGTTGATCTCTTGGCCGTGTTCGGCGACCCACTTGGTCGCGGCGTAGGCCTGATTGATCGCGGTCGGATAGCGCGCTTCCGGTGACGGCGTGTAGTTGACAAAGACCGCCGCCGCGCCGGATCCGGCGACCAGGTCGCGCACCAGGCGCTCATGCGTCGGAAAGTTTCCGAGCACCCATCCGCCGCCGTGGAAGAACATGAACGCCGGGAGCGTTTCCGTCACGCCGGTCGGACGCAACACCGTCAGCGTCACGGTCTGGCCATCGGCGCGGATGGTTTTTTCCGAGATCTCGGCTTTGGGTACGTCCGGCTCGACGCCGGCTTGCGCACTTACCAGCACCGCGCGCGCATCGACCCGCGACAGTTGTTCGATCGGCTTGCCACCACCGGCGGCCAGGGTTTCCAGAAACGCCTGGGTGTGGCGTTCGACGCCGGGGCTGCCGGCTCTGTGTTTCGTCACAATATGGCTCCTTTCAGTGTTGGTGGATCGACTGTTGAAAGCAATTTTTTGCCTTGCCTGCGGAAAGGAAGATACGCGGGCGCGGCTGGGAAGTCCTGGCTCTGGACTGAATCGTTCTGAAATCTCCTGAAAGGATGCCCGACGCGGTACGACGAGAGTGCCGACTGAGTTCTGAACGGCCTCATCGTACTGGTTCAGCGTCGTCGCGCGCACCTTGATGAGCCCGTGGTCCGGCCACGCCTTCGACGGGCGCACTTCGAGCACTTCGCTCTCCACGCGAAGCTCATCGCCAGTAGATACACTTGAAGAGATCGATGTCGTAGCGCGTCGTCCGGCGGGTTCCGTCTTCGCGCTGTTCGGAACCAATGGTAATACAAACAGCCGGGCAGACGGCTTCACAAAGCTCGCAAGCGATGCACCGCTCCTTTCCGTTTGGATAGCGGCGCAGAGCATGCAGTCCCTTGAAGCGAGGGATTGTGGCGTTTTTTCCTCCGGGTAGAAGACGGTCACTTTGCGCTTAAAAAGATGCCGGCCAGTCACCGCCAGTCCCTTGAGCAGTTCCCACAACAGATAGGTCCGTAGGTAATGGGAGATCTTTTTTGTAAGCCTTGTCGTCATATCGTTCGATTAAGAAGACCGGCGCTCGAATATGCAATCGACAGCCGTTTCTGAATCAAAAAGGCTAAGCCGCTAGGGTTTACAGCTCGTAGCGGGCCAACAGCTTGCGCCCTCGACGCGTGACAAAACCGTCCTCGCTGATGAATCCCTGGCGCAAGCAAGACCTGTATAGCGCCCGGGGCGTGCCTCTGGGTACGTAAACGGTACCGTCACCATAGTGGTGTCCGAGGATCTTGGCGAGCGCGATTTCGCTCGCCATTACGCTGCGGTGGATGTTCATCGGGGCCGCTTCCATCGAGACGAGAACATTCTCCTGGCCGAGAACCGGTTCGGAGACCGTGTTGAGTTCGGTGACATCTGAAGGTTCGCCGAAAGCTACGAGTGGCAATCGTTTTGGTGTTTTCATGATTTTTTCTCCATTGGTTTTGCGTGCGTCAGCACAACGCCGGCACGCGTTCTGTCTGAAAGGGTCATGGTCTGTTCCATTGTGGTTCCTTCTTTTGTCTTTAAGTTTCTGAGAGTTCCGCACTGCAAGTCGCCCGCCTGGGGGTATCCCAAGAGATTAGGGATAACTCCCAGGCGGGTTGTTGAGACCCCAGACCGGCCAGATGCCTTAGGGGCGAGGGCTTATTCCACTAGCCGGCGTTGCTACCGCAAGCTTGTGCTGTGACTCAAGAACCTCCAGTTGATGGCGGCTCACTGGTAGGCCCTTATAGGTGTCCACCCAGCTTGCTGGGACGGGCGTGAACCGGGCATGCTCAGCCCACTTTAGATTGCCCAGTCCTAACACTTGCAGTTGAACGGGGCTCGCTGGAAGCCAATTCAGTTCTGAGAACCTAGCGCTCGGAAGCGCGTCTGCAGCGAGCGTTGCACCGGAAAGTAGTGACCTTCATGTTTTGAGGCGACTGATTCTGTCAGGCCACCAACGAGGATTTCCGAATAGGCGAGCGAAAATTGAAGTTCGGGGCTGGCCTCGGAAACGTTGGTCAGGATCTTCCCAAAGTTGTACGGC